>CAYUKT010000052.1:0-7076 GCA_964445285.1 uncultured Bacteroides sp.
GAGACATGAAGAATATGAAAAATATGAGAAAATATTTGGCATTCTCACTGGCAGTTGCTTTAATGTTGTCCAGCACGGTAGCGTATGCGGCGGAAAGCAGTGGTAGTAGCAGTAGCGTGAGCAGCAGTGTTAGTGATAATTCTACAAGCAAATCCTTAAGCAGTGAAGAGAAAGCGGCCATTGCCGTGGCAAAAGAAAAGGCAGAGGCAGAGCGGACAGCATTGGTAGAAGCAAGCAGAGAGGCAGTCCGTATGGAGTCGGAAGCAGTTGGCGAAGGTTTTGAAAATGCAGCACAGATGCAGTATGCACAAGCAGCAAATAAGTCTGCAGGAGAATATTATAATAATGCAGTATCAGAAACTCAGGGAATCGAGGAGGCAACACCTGTTGCACAGGGTGGTAATCTGGTAGTAGATGGTAAGGTGACCAATATGACAGCGAGCATCTCCAAGGTTCCGGTAGCTTTCGTGGATTCCGTTCGTGCGGCACAGGAAGGCACCGTATTGAATGTTGTAGATATTCAGTTCCCGGCAACGGAAGCAACCATCAACTTCTATATGCCCGGTGTGGCAGCTGGTGCGAACATTGCAGCTGTGCAGTATGTAGACGGCGCATGGGTAGATGTGGATGTGAAAGAAGTGAGAGCAGATCATGTTGTTCTTGACCTGAAGAGTAATGGGATTGTTGCTTTTCTTGCAAAATAAGTAAGTGGTTTCAGTATGATGGGATTGCATAAAGTAAATAATAGATGAGTGTGGGGAAGGTAAAACCGCTGTAGACATATGATTATATATGTCACAGCGGTTTTACAGATACCGTTTTCCCTGAAGATCATATGAAAATATATAATTTTGCAAAATTTGCAATCTGCAATAAAAATAGTTGACAAACAAAGCAATATCGTATACATTATAAGGCAGTAAAGTTTTAAAATATATGACAGGCGTTGATAAGAACAAGTAGTGGATCAGGGAACGCACAGAAAGCAGCCGGTGGATGAGAGGCGCGCGGGAGCTTTTTCATGAATACATCTTGGAGCTTCATGGCAGAATAGAGTCGATGCGGAGTCGGAAGAAACAGACAGGCATCAGCCCTTAGTAGGTCATGACGGTGGATGCACGTTATAGCATGAAAGTATCATCATATATAGGATAGCGTATGCTATTTAATGATTGTACTCGATGAGGCAGACGATGTGAGTTGTCTGTGAAATTAGGTGGTAACACGAGTTTAACCCTCGTCCTGATAAACAGGACGGGGGTTTGTCGCGTCTGCTTATAAGTAATGAATGAAGTTATGGAAATGAAAGGAAGGGACACAAATTATGGGTATTTATGAAGAGTTACAGGCGAGAGGACTTCTTGCACAGCTGACGGATACGGAGGAAATCCGCGACCTGATCAATAACGGAAAGGCTACATTTTATATTGGTTTCGATCCTACGGCGGACAGCCTGCATGTGGGACACTTTATGGCATTGTGTCTGATGAAGCGGCTGCAGGAGGCGGGCAATAAGCCGATAGCCCTGATTGGGGGCGGCACGGCCATGATCGGTGATCCTTCCGGGCGTACGGATATGCGTTCCATGATGACCAAGGAGACGATTGAACATAACTGCGAGTGTTTCAAGAAACAGATGAGCCGGTTTATAGACTTTTCGGAGGGCAAGGCCCTGATGGTCAACAATGCGGAGTGGCTCAGAGATTTGAATTATATTGAATTTATCAGGGATATCGGGGCTTGCTTCTCTGTCAATAATATGCTGCGTGCGGAGTGTTATAAGCAGAGAATGGAAAAGGGCTTAAGTTTCCTTGAGTTTAATTACATGATCATGCAAAGTTACGACTTCCTGGAGCTTTATAAGAGATATGGCTGTAACATGCAGTTTGGCGGGGATGACCAGTGGAGCAATATGCTGGGTGGTACGGATCTGATTCGCCGGAAACTGGGCAAGGACGCTTATGCTATGACCATTACACTGCTCATGAATTCCGAGGGTAAGAAGATGGGCAAGACACAGAAAGGCGCGGTCTGGCTTGATCCCAACAAGACAACGCCATTTGAGTTCTATCAGTACTGGCGTAATGTGGACGATGCCGATGTCCTCAAATGTATGCGGATGCTGACCTTTCTGCCTTTGGAGCAGATTGATGAGATGGACAACTGGGAGGGAAGCCAGTTGAATGAGGCCAAAGAAATTCTTGCTTACGAACTGACCAATCTGGTACATGGCGAAGAGGAAGCGCAGAAGGCCAGGGAGGCATCGAGGGCGCTCTTTGCCGGCGGCGGAAACTCGGAAAATATGCCTGCGGCAACACTTTCAGAGGAGGATTTCAGGGATGGTTCCATTGATATCCTGGGAATTCTGGTGGCGGCCGGACTGGCGGCATCCCGTTCGGAAGCCCGCCGGGCCGTGGAACAGGGCGGAGTGTCCGTAAAGGGTGAGAAAGTAAGCGATGTGAAGACTGTCTACAGCAAAGAAGATATTATGGCAGAAGATTTTATCGTGAAAAAGGGCAAAAAGAGCTTTAAGAAGATTTTAGTATAAGAGATGGGGCAGATGCGGAGGATGTGTGAAAGCCGCACAGGTATGTATATTGAGAGAGAAAGCATGGAGAGGTATGGATATGGAAAAGAGAGCAAAAGGAAGAACCTTGATGTCTTATGCACCGGATATCAAAGTGGTGGATTGTACTCTGCGGGACGGCGGTCTTGTAAATAATTTCTATTTTACGGATGAGTTTGTGAAAGCATTATACCAAGCCAATATCAAAGCAGGCGTAGATTATATGGAATTTGGCTATAAGGCATCCAAAGAAATGTTTGATGTAAATAAGTTTGGTAAATGGAAATTTTGTGATGATAAGGATATCCGCGCTATTGTCGGGGACAACAAGACAGATATGAAGATTGCGGTGATGGCAGATGTGGGCCGGTGCGATTTCAGGAAAGACATCCTGAATAAAAAGGACAGTCCGATCGATCTGGTGCGTATCGCTACTTATATCAATACCATACCGGCGGCGATAGAGGTGATTGAGGATTGTACCAAGAAGGGGTATGAGACTACTGTCAATATCATGGCGATCTCCAAATCGAATGAGACAGATTTAGATGCTGCCCTGGAACTGCTGGGACAGAGCAGTGTAGGTACCATTTATCTGGTGGACAGTTACGGCTCACTCTATCCGGAGCAGGCGAGACGTCTGGCGGATAAGTACTTGGAAGTGGCGGCGAAATATAATAAGAAAGTGGGGATTCATGCCCATAATAACCAGCAGCTTGCTTTCGCCAATACAGCGGAGGTTATCATCATGGGTGTCAGTTATCTGGATGCCACGGTGAGCGGTATGGGACGGGGATGCGGTAACTGCCCCAGTGAACTGTTGTTAGGATTTTTGAAGAATCCGAAATACAATATCAATCCAATCTTGAACTTTGTGGAGAAGCAGATTGTTCCGCTGCGGGAGTCTGGGGTAACATGGGGATATGATGTGCCTTATCTTCTGACGGGGATTTTGAACCAGCACCCGAAGTCTGCCATCCAGTTTATGAAAGAGGGCCGGAAAGATTACTATGAGTTTTATCTGGAACTTCTGGAGAATTTCTAAGCGGATGAAAACATAAGTTATTCAGGAGAAGATGCGGATGAAGCAAAAGAAGAAGCAGGATTTGGAATTTATTGACCTGGACGAAATCGAAAGTGGTTACGAAGACGAATATGACGAATACGATGAATATGATGATGATTACGAGGAAGCGTATGAAGAGGAATATGAGTCTTTGTCAGGTTGGAGAGAATTTATTTCTGCAAAAGTTTTGATTATTATAATAACGATTGTTATTACTCTGGCGGTATTATTACTGCTTATATTGAAACGTGATCATACAGAGGATGCGGGGAAGGACATACCTGCAATGGAAGAGATTGCAGGGGAAGGACTGCAAACAGAGCAAATGCAGGCTGATCAGACACAGGATCAAGCCGGACAGAGCCTTCCTGATGCTGCTGGAGAGAATCAGTCGGATACCAAAGGGGCAGAAAATGCTGGCCAAGAGGCAGATATGACAGCGCAGGAGGCACAAGATCCCCAGACGGAGACCATGAGTACGCAGCAAGGTACGGCGGTGGATGTGACAGAGTTACTCTCTTCCGCTGCGGCAGCTGAGACAGAAGACATAACACTTGGTATCGATGTAGCCAGGTATCAGGGAACCATTGACTGGGCGCAGGTGGCAGCATCAGGGATTGAATTTGCCATGGTGCGCGTGGGATACCGCACGGACAGTACGCGGGAAATCTGCGCGGACACCAATGCCAGATATAATATGCAGGAAGCCCAGAAGAATGGGATTAAGGTGGGGGCCTATTTTTTCTCAACGGCGACAAGCAGGGAAGAAGCGATAGAGGAAGCAGATTGGGTGGCAGATTATATAGCGCAGTATCAGATCACTTATCCTGTGGCTTATGATTGTGAAGGTTTTGACAGGCCGGAAAGCGCCCAGTACGCGTTGACCAAGACAGAGCGGACGGATATTGCCATCGCATTTTTGGAGCAGGTTTACAGCCGCGGCTATACGCCCATGTTTTATGCTTCCATGGGAGAGTTAACCGGGGAAGCCAAGTGGGAGACGTCACGGATTGAAGGGACCTATAAGATCTGGGTGTCCCAGTATCCGACAGAACCTTATCCGCAGACCGCGAAGTCTTCTTATGCCGGCAGTCACGCTATGTGGCAGTATACTAATCAGGGAACGGTTGCGGGGATTGGCAGGCCTGTGGATGTAAATATTGCTTATTTTGGTTATGAGGGCACGGCGGATGCAATCAGTGAGGAGACACCGGAGGAAGCGCAGGCGGACGTGGAGGCATTGATGAATTTCACGGAAGTGAATGAGGAAGTGACCGCTAAAGATTCCACGAATCTGCGCAATATACCCAGTCAGGGAAGTGATAGTACGGTGGTGTATACGCTGCCAAACGGAGAGTCGCTTGTAAGAACCGGTATCAGCGACAGCGGCTGGTCAAGGCTTACTTACAACGGACAGACAGTATATGCTGTTTCCAGTTATCTGACCACGGATCTGTCTTATCAGAAAACGCAGCCGCAGCCTCAGGAAGGGGCCGGCAGCGGAGATGGATTAAAGACCAGGTTTGAGGAGAGAAATGAGCAAGTGACGGCGAAGATCGAGGTCAATCTCCGTACACTGCCTAGTGTAACGAATCCGGATGCTGTGGTAGCGGCAGTGCTTCACAATGGCGAGTACGCGACCAGGACGGGAATCAATGAAGCGTATGGCTGGTCCAGGGTAGACTATAATGGACAGACATTATACTGTATCAGTAGTTATTTAACACAGTAAAGATAGCAGGGAGGATTTAGATGAGAACGAATATTGCCCACAAACAATTTGATGAAGAACGGGCGTTATATAATTTACAGCAGGCAGATGTGACGGAGTGCACTTTTGCCGGCCCGGCAGACGGCGAGTCTGTGCTGAAAGAATCCAGGGATGTGAATCTGCACAAATGTACTTTTTCCCTTAGGTATCCCCTGTGGCATGTGAAGGGTTTTACCATGGAAGATTCTTCCATGGATGAACTGACACGGGCGGCAATCTGGTATGCAGAAGACGGCATGATCAGAAAATCTGTGCTGGACGGTATCAAGGCGGTCAGGGAGTGCGCCAGGATACAGCTGGAACAATGTAAGGTAGTGTCTCAGGAATTTGGATGGAAATCCAGTGATATTGTGTTGAAGGATACGGAAATCACTTCCGAATATCTGTTTTTTGACAGCCGGGATGTGAGATTGGAAAATGTGAAGATGCAGGGGAAATATTCCTTTCAGTATATGAAGAATCTGGAAATCACAGATAGTGTGCTGGATACCAAGGATGCTTTTTGGCACAGCGAGAATGTGACGGTCAGAAACAGCGTGGTGAAGGGAGAATATCTGGGGTGGTTCTCCGATGGACTGACCTTGATCGATTGTAAGATCAGCGGTACACAGCCCTTATGTTATTGCAAGAATCTGAAACTGATCAACTGTACCATGGAGGATACGGATCTTTCCTTTGAGTATTCTGATGTGGAAGCGGATGTGCAAGGCCATGTGATTTCTATTAAAAATCCCCGGTCAGGAATCATTACGGTGGACAGTGTAGGTGAAATCATCCGGGAGGATCCGGTGATGGAGTGTACAGGGCAGGTTATCATCCGCGGTCAAGAGGGAAAGTTATGAAACCGGGTGAGAAGGCAGGGATCGTATGTTGTTCCAACGCCTTGAACAGGAAGTGCTGGAATGATGTAGAAAAATTAGTACAGATATTGACGGAAATAGGAATTACAACCGTTATTAGCGACCATATTTATACAAAGAGTGCGGTGTTTTCAGGGACGGGAATCGAGCGGGCAAAGGCGTTGATGCGCTTTTATGCGGATGACGATATAAAAGTGATTTTTGATATATCCGGTGGAGATATCGCTAATGAGATCCTGCCTTATCTGGACTTTGATGTGATCAGGGATCATCCCAAACAATTTTGGGGATACAGCGATCTGACCACCATATTAAATGCTGTTTATACCAAAACGGGCAATACAGGGGTTCTCTATCAGGTGATGAATCTGGTGCGGGATGAGAGCGGCGTTCAGTGTAAGAACTTTGCTGATACGATATTGGGAGGAGAAGATTCTTTATTTTCTTTTCCCTATCAGTTTGTGCAAGGAGACCATATGGAAGGGATTTTGGCAGGCGGTAATATCCGCTGCCTGCTGAAACTGGCAGGTACAGACTTTTTTCCGGATATGAGGGATAAGCTTCTGGTTCTGGAAGCGCTGGGTGGAAGTCTGCCCCAGTTTGTGACTTATTTAAGCCAGCTTAAGTGCATGGGTGTGTTTACACAGATTAAAGGCATTGTGCTGGGGACATTTACACAGATGGAAGCAGAGAATATACGCCCAGATATTGCCACACTGGTGCAGGAATATGCAGGAAATCTGCCGATTGTCAAAACCTCAAGGCTTGGACATGGGGCAGATTCCTGCGGTGTGGTGATCGGAGCGCACAGGG
>CAYUKT010000052.1:7176-11058 GCA_964445285.1 uncultured Bacteroides sp.
GTTGGTTTGATATGGGCGCGCAGTATGATGCGGGAACCGTCACTGATACCGCCCAGGATACCGCCTGCGTGGTTTGTTGCCTTAATGATATGACCGTCCTGTATCCGGAACGGATCGTTGTTTTCAGAGCCACGGTGCAGGGCAGCCTCTACGCCATCGCCTATTTCCACGGCTTTGACTGCACCGATGGACATGACAGCTTTGGCCAGATTGGCATCCAGTTTCTCAAACACCGGATCTCCCAAGCCGGCGGGCACGCCGTCTACAACACATTCAATAACACCGCCTACGGAATCATATTTCCGCATACAGTCAGCCAGATATTTTTCCGCCAGGGTGGAAGCTTCCCTGTCCGGCATGGCGGTAGGAGTTTCCAGGATAGCATCGGCATCAAAATTTTCCATGGAGATGGAAATAGGACCGATGGACTTTGTGTAGGCACATAGATGGATACCGAACTCAGACAGCACTTTGGCGGCGATGGCGCCTGCAGCTACACGGCCAATGGTCTCTCTGCCGGAGGAGCGTCCACCGCCCCGATAGTCACGGAAGCCATATTTCTGATCAAAGGTGTAATCGGCATGGCCGGGGCGATAATAACTGGCGATTTCGCTGTAGTCCCTGGAGTGTTGGGAAGTGTTCTGAACCAGCATGGAAATGGGGGTGCCGGTAGTCCGGCCCTCAAAGATGCCGGAGAGAATCTGTACCTCATCATCCTCTTTACGAGGGGTTGCAATCTTGGTCTGACCGGGTTTTCGCCGGTTCAGATATGCTTGGATGTCACTCTTATCAAGATGCAGGCCTGCAGGACAGCCATCGACCACGACACCTAATGCCGTACCGTGAGACTCTCCCCAGGTGGTAAGTTGAAAGACAATTCCGAGTGATGAACCTGCCATTGTATTTCCCTTTCTGTATTATTTTGCAATTTTCAGAAAACAGTATGCAGGATAACCTGCAAAATTAAATAACCAACGAAATATAAAATGCACATTTAATAATGATGATAGAAATATTGCATTCATATTCTTTGAAAACAGCTGGTATATAATGTAAACCATCTGCCTATGTAGCATATCATATCTAGGAATAAAAATAAATATGAAGACAGTAAAACTATAAAAAGTTAAAATATTTACATAAAAGACTGTACAAATAAATTTTATATGTTATGATATAGAATAGGTTTACATATTAATTTGTAGATGACAATAAATGAGGAGTTTCATGAAAAAGACGTTTCGGGAGAATGTGATAGCGAATTTCACAGGTATCGCCAAAAAACACAGGATATTAAAATATCCCTGTCTTGCGGCGGTAGCTGTTGTTTTGTTTTTTTATCATATTTTTATGCATTTTGTGAATAATGGGAAACGTTATGTCAGTGTTGCTTTTGTATTTGTTTTCTTTATGAGCAGCTGCAGTTTTTCTTTTGCGGTGTTTGCCGAGCGCACCGGATTCATTGGTGCACAGGAGACTTACAGTGCGATCATTGAGGATTCGGACATCACTCTGGCGGAGCAGCCGGTGGAACCGCAGGAAGAACTGATTTTGGAAAAGAATAATGGTGTCACGGAGTATGAAGCGGTGGAAGAGGAAGAGATCGTGACGGCTTATTCCCTGGAGGATCTTTTGGCAAACCATGAGGGAGAGACCTATCAGACGCCGGATAAAGTGGTGGAGATGACAGAAGAGGAGTATGTGTTTGATTCCTCGGACTGGCGGCTGGTATTGATCAATAAGCAGCATCCGATTCCGGAAGATTATGATTTTACATTGGGAACGTTTACGGCTGGCATGCGTTGTGATGAGCGTATCATTGATGATCTGCTGTTGATGATGCAGGCTGCCAAGGACGATGGTGTTAATCTGGAGGTTTGTTCGCCGTACCGAGGTGACAATCGGCAGGAGTATCTTTTTAATAGGAAGATTAAGAATTATATGGGGCAGGGGATGTCCTATATGGAAGCGTATAAATTGGCGTCTCAGATCGTTACGGTGCCGGGGGCAAGTGAACATCAGGTAGGTCTTGCATTGGATATCTGGAGCGATAACTATAAATCGCTGGATAAAGGGTTTGAAGATACGGAAGCGGGTAAGTGGCTGGCAGAGCACAGTTGTGAATATGGTTTTGTTCTGCGATATCCCGAAGGAAAAGAGTATATCACCAGTATCGAATATGAGCCTTGGCATTTTCGTTATGTGGGCAGAGAGGCAGCCATGACCATGAAACAGGAAAATATCTGTCTGGAAGAATTTTGGGATAAATATTTATAAGATGGAAGTATGAGGTTCATATGTACAAGATTTTAAAACAGGAAGGTAACGCCAAACGCGCCGAGTTTACCACAGTTCATGGGATTATTCAGACACCGGTCTTTATGAATGTAGGTACGGCGGCGGCTATCAAGGGAGCCGTTTCCACAGAGGATTTGGAGGGGATCGGAACTCAGGTGGAACTTTCGAATACTTATCACCTGCATGTACGCCCCGGTGATCAGATCATAAAGAAGCTGGGCGGGCTGCATAAATTTATGTCCTGGGACAAACCAATCCTGACGGATTCGGGCGGTTTCCAGGTTTTTTCACTGGCGGGACTGCGCAAGATCAAGGAAGAAGGGGTATACTTTCATTCCCATGTGGACGGGCGTAAGATTTTTATGGGACCGGAGGAGAGTATGCAGATTCAGTCTAATCTGGCATCTACCATTGCCATGGCTTTTGACGAGTGTCCTTCCAGTGTGGCGGAGCGAAAATATGTGGAAGATTCCGTGGCGCGTACCACCAGATGGCTGGAACGGTGTAAGAAAGAGATGGAGCGCCTGAATGGGCTTTCCGATACCATTAACCCCGGACAGCTTCTTTTTGGTATTAATCAGGGAGCCGTTTATGATGATATTCGGATTGAACATGCTAAGAGGATCTCTGAACTGGACTGTGACGGTTATGCGATTGGCGGACTGGCGGTGGGGGAGAGCCATGAACAGATGTATCATGTGATTGAGGAGACTGTGCCGTACCTGCCGAAGAATAAGCCCACCTATTTGATGGGAGTGGGAACACCGGCCAATATCCTGGAAGCGGTGGAGCGGGGGGTAGACTTTTTTGACTGTGTCTATCCGACCAGAAACGGCAGACATGGGCATCTGTATACGAATCAGGGCAAAATCAATCTCTTTAATGCGAAATATGAACTGGATGAACGCCCGATAGAAGAGGGCTGCCAGTGCCCGGCCTGTCGGCGTTATTCCAGAGCCTATATCAGACATCTGCTCAAAGCCAAGGAGATGCTGGGCATGAGATTGTGTGTGCTTCATAACTTGTATTTTTACAATACGATGATGGAAGAGATCAGGAACGCTCTTGATGAGGGGAATTTTGTTTCTTATAAAAAAGGCAAGCTGGAGGGCATGAAAATGTCCTAATCATAAAATTTCTGTGAAAAGGCTTGTTTTTGAGGATTAAATTGTGTATGATATGCTTTAGACTTTTGATGAAAAGATAACGGAGGAAATTGTAATGGGATTATTATTATCGGCTGATACAGCGGCTGCTACAGGCAGTGGTCTGGTCATGATCATCTATATTGTAGTTATCGTGGCATTCATGTATTTTCTGATGGTGCGTCCGCAAAAAAAGGAGCAGAAGAGACTGGCAGCTATGCTGGCGGATATGAATGTAGGTGATGTGGTCCTTACGACCAGCGGTTTTTATGGTATTGTGATTGATATCACGGATGACACGCTGATTGTGGAGTTTGGCAATAATAAGAACTGCCGTATCCCGATGCAGAAATCTGCAGTGGCACAGGTGGAGAAAGCGGAGACAGAATAGAATAAGCTAAAACGAATAAGTTTGGGTCATGACAGAGAGATCATGGCC
>CAYUKT010000053.1:0-10934 GCA_964445285.1 uncultured Bacteroides sp.
ACGGTAACACCGGCGGATTTCATGTGGGCTTATACTGCCGTGAATAATTCAGGTTAGATAAGCAGGCGGCGCAAAATCAGAACATAATAAGGAAATGGAGCCTGAGCATCCTGAAGATGATAGAGATCATGAAGCCGGGACTTTCGATGAGGAAGAAGCGGTATGCGATCAGCCTTAGACCAATAAAGTATCTGGAAGAAGTATTATCTTTTTAAAAAATACGAATTGAACGATTTGATAAATGAACACATTCATGCGTTTGTCGTGAGATAGGCCCGATGTGTCTTGACAAAATCCGTCCGGTCTGCGAATTTTTCCTCAAAATCCGTGAGGGAGCCATTCACCTCATGAACAGTGCCGTCTGTCAAATAGAAGAAAACCGTTTTGTTTATGACTTCGACATACTCAAGTCTGCTAAACGCAATCTTGAAAACGCCCTCCCGGTTCTTCAGGAGAAATACCTGTTCGTCCTGAACCGTCAGTTCGTCTTCCACTTTATCCAACAATTGAAACAATACCTTTGAATCCGTAGGTTTCAGCAGATAATGATATGCCCCCACACTGTAGCTCTCCACAGCAAATTCCGGTGTGGCAGACAAAAGAATGATCCTGACATTCTGATCCCGCTGCCTTAATTCCCGTGCAACCTGTAATCCATTGATCCCCGGCATAAGTATGTCCAGCAAAACAAGATCATACTCCCCGCCCCGCATCTCGCACAAAAAGTCCGTGCCGTTGCCATACATACGCCAGTCAACACTTCCCCTGCGGTCTGACTGATATTCTGTAAGCAGTTCAGAAAGATGACGCAATTCCCTCTCGTCATCATCACAAATCGCTATCCGCATGGTCTACCCTCCAACTTAAAACGAATACATCCCGAAATCAACCCTCAGGTTATAGTATATCCGTTTTTCCTGCGAAAAGCAATTTCTATCATCAGTACCACTAAAACCGCAGCGGCCCCGCCGCTTAGCTTCGCTCCGATCAGAGCACCCAAAAGCTGCGGTTGTGTACTAAATGTAAACCCCATATGGGCAGCAAACATACTGGCCGTACTTACCAGAAAAGCTGCGTTGACTGTCTTTCCCCGCTCATCCATATCATGATACATGGAAAGGGCGGGAATGGCGCTGACCGCTCCCACCAATAATCCCGTCATCCCTGTCGGATTGATGCCCAAGCGTTTTCCCAGGATTTCAAAAGGCTCCTTTAGGATCCTCTGTAGAAATTCCGTGACAGGCAGACTGCCCAGCATCACGATCCCGATCGCCGCAACCACTTCCATAGCCTCTGTGAGCGGTGTCATGCCCTCTACCACCTGTACGCCGCACAGGTATTCCACTGCCCCCAATACCAGCCCGATCGTAATGATAAAATGGATTCCTTTGGCAAAGATGCAAAATCCCCGGATCATCCGTTCCGGTATCTTCCACAATCCAAGCAGCAAAAGCAGAGCCATCACAAATACCGGCAGATTCTGCCAGATACAGACCGGCAGGGAAAGCCCGGCGAGTATACCGCCCACGGTCAGTCCGACCGGCATCGCTACAAGCCCCAGCATGATGCCTCTGGCAAAACATCCCCTGTCCTCTTCCCGAAGCATGCCCATACCCACCGGGATTGTGAATACCACCGTACAACCAAAGATGGAAGATACCACGATCCCCGCATATCTGCCAATCTGCGCGTCCACCGCCAACTCTTTGGCAAGCTGGTAACCGCCCATATCAATCGCTAACAGACTGCCAAACATGCCCGGATCCACACCGATCATCCGATAGAAAGGGATCACGGCTTTCCCCAGAATATCAGCAAGTACCGGCGCCAGGCAGATCATCCCCGCCATGGACAGGGCGGTACTGCCAAGCAGCTGAAAACCTTCCTCAAATTTCGCTCCGTATCCCCAGCGGTTTCCTCGTATCCGGTCGAAACCGCCAACGATCGCCCCTGCTGCCATAATTAACATAAATATTTGGTTCATTTACCTATATCCCCTCTTCTCACAGTTCATTGATGGTCTCGGTAATTGCCATATCACGGATTTTCCTCGCCGGGCTGCGTACTGCCGCCACACAGGAGAGTATCACGATCAGGGTAATTATCGTAAGCGGTTCCACCGGAACTTTCCACGATCCGCCAAAGTGTGCATAGACCAGCTTATTCATGATCAAACGATGCAGGTACAGGCCTCCCGCATATCCGATGACCAGCCCGCAGGCCGCATACGTTGCGGCTTCCATGGCAATCATTTTGATCATCTGGTCAATACTCATGCCGACAGCGCGCATGGCGCCGTACTGTTTCATCTTCGCCGACACACTCATGGAAATATTGTTCATAATATTAAAAATCGTTATCAATGCAATAATGCCCAAGAAGCCATAGGCGGCTATCCGAAATACCCAGAATGACGAATTATTGACTTCACTTTCTTCCCGTCTGTCCTCCAGTTCATTTTCACCTATCATGCTGCGGATGGCATCTACTGTCTCTTCCGGCGCGTCCTTAGTAAGCTGCACATTCAACACCATGTAATTTTCCTCACCCGTGATACGGCGAAAAGTTTCTTCCGTACAGACCACCGGACATTCCCTCGTTCCGATTCCCTCCGATACTACACAAACAATTTCTAAATCCGTCTCCCCTATCCTGATCATGTCGCCTGTGTTCAATCGGGAGTCCTGATTAAAAATAGTAAATACATAATCCGTATCGCCCACAACCTTAGACAGATCCCCGCTGACGACTGAATCTTTCGTCCACTGGAACATATAATCATCGTAAGAGACCAGATCCACACTGCCGGGCATCCCATTGATTTCAGCAGGCACCGTAAACTGCATGGCAGATCCAAAAGCCGCCGTCACTCCGGGCAGCTTAACCATTTCCGCCTTCAGATTTCTATCCAGGGAATTGGTATTATCAATGGATGCAATGGAAATATCCGGATTCAGGTCACTCTCGGAGGGCAGCAGTTTCCTGGCAAAATCTAGCACCGCAAAGAAGACCAGAAACAAAGTCACCGTAAAAGCAAAAGACAAGGACATCAGGATCAGATTCTTTTTAACCGCTGCTGCATGATAAACACCAAGGGCACTCTCCACACGGAACACACGACTATGGACCGGCCGGGTAAGCTTTCTGGCCGTCTGTACATTGCCGGATACAGCCGCCACAGGAGACACCCCCGCCGCGCGTCTGGCAGGAGAATGAGCCGCAAGCAGCACCGTAATGATACCCACCCATATACCGGACATAATACCGATCATACTAAACCGAAAAGAGTAATCGCTGAATTCACCTCCTACCTTCCGCTGCAAAAACTCGCTCAAAGCCCATGTAAATACCACGCTGATACCTAAACCCACAGGGATAGCGCTTTTACACCAATTCAACGCTTCCAGACGGACAAAACGCATCACCTGCTCTTTGCTTGCGCCGATACAGCGCATCATCCCAAAGAATTTGACCCTCTGGGAGACCGTACTGTTCATACAACTTGAAATCATCAACACCCCTGCGATCAGGATCATAACAAACACCGCTGCCGCCATGCCATAAAGCCAGTTAATCGTCTGATTGCTGCTGGCGCCTTCCATGCCCATGGTAATCTTGTTTTCCTGGATATTGGCGTCACTTAAGCCATACTGATCTTTGAGGCCGGCAACCGCCTCTTTGATATCGGTTCCTTTTGCAAACTGGACATACAATACAGGCCCTTCCGATCCGTCACCGGTATCATTTCCGCTGGGGCCGCCCGGATAAGCATTTGCGCCGCATATAGCCGCCAGGGCATCCATGTTCATATATGCGCATACACCATCATATTTTTCATTGTATAACTGCCATTCATCCACGCAGAATCCTGTTACCGTATAATCAAAATCCCCTGCCGGTGTGTGGATGGTCACACTGTCGCCCGCCTGAACTCCCAGACGTTCCCTGGCAATCCCATTCAGCATGACCTCCCTGTCGTTTTGCGGATAAACCCCCTCCCATTGATACTTTCTGATATCCTCTATATACGCCTGGGTGGTTCCATATAGGACAACTCTTTTATCGCCGATCAGATACCCCTCATAGATATCTTCCCCAAAGGACCGAAACCATGCCGCTGCGGACACATTCTCCTGCGTCTTTATCTGCTCGGCCTCCTCCTCTGACACGCCGCTGACAGCAATATGATAACGCCCATGTTTTCTTACCATGGCCGCAGCTTCTCCTGCTGTCATAATCTCCGCATAAGAAAATACTGTGGTTACCAGAAATACTGCAAAGATAATACACAGTAGTATCAGACGGTTCTGCTTCCTGCGGACTTTCTCAGAAATAGGGATAAGGCTTAAATAACTTCTCATTTCCCGTTTTGTCATTCCGAGCACCTCCCCAGATCAGTCAGCACGCCGTCCGATACCTGCAATACCCGGTCTGCGGTCTGTGCGATCATACGGTTATGCGTAATCATGATGATCGTCTGCTCATATTTCCGGGACGCTTCTTTTAACAGGGCAATCACCTCACTGCTGTTTTGGGTGTCCAGGTTGCCGGTTGGCTCATCCGCCAGGATCAGTGACGGCCTTGTGATCAGCGCCCGGCCGATAGCCACTCTCTGCTGCTGTCCGCCGGACAACTGGCTGGGAAGATGATTGCGGCGTTCCTTAAGGTTCAGCACCTCCAGGAGTTCTTCCAGATATTTCCTGTCCGGTTTCTGATAATCCAGCAGCACTGGGAAAACAATATTCTGCTCCACCGTCAGCTCCGGGATCAGATTAAAAGCCTGAAAGATAAAACCGATATTCCTGCGGCGAAAAATGGTAAGATTTTTCTCTTTCATGGCGAACGTATCCTTGCCGTCAATCAGAACCTTACCCGATGTGGGCGTATCCAATGCCCCGATCATATTGAGCAACGTACTTTTGCCAGAACCGGATTCTCCTACAATCGCCACATACTCGCCCTTCGGCACGGAAAAGCTGACGTTCTTAAGAGCCTGCACTGCCGCTTCCCCACTGCCGTAAGTCTTACAAATTTTCTTCACTTCCAATAGATTCATTTTCTAAGCACCTCTTTCTTTGTCAATCTCAGGAGAATGCATTTCCCATGCGGCCTTTTGCCACTTGAAAAACCTCATCTCCTCTTCACATAAAAAGAGTAGCATCCAAATACTACAGGTAAATTTCTGTCAGATTACAATTTTGTAGTAATGAGAAAATTTAAATAAAAAACTGTCCCCCATCCCGGCCGGCTGTCCACTTCGATGGTGCCGTTATGAGCCTCCACCACTGATTTGGCAAGGGGCAGTCCAAGGCCAAGCCCCTGGGTATCCTGGGAATATCTGCTGCGGTAAAACCTTTTAAAAATATGGTGCAGGTCTTCAGGGGAGATACCGCTTCCATTGTCTTTCACCCTGATCTGTAAGGCGGAAGCAGACTGTCCCCACGCGATTTCTATCACATTGCCGGCCTTCGTATGATCCAGCGCATTTTTAACGATATTGCCCATGGCCTCTAATATCCAGTTCCTGTCGCATAAAAATAGAAGGCTGTCACTGCCTGTAAGCACGATCTCCTTACCCTCCTGCCCGGCGCGGAAATCAAAATGCCTCTTTACATCAGCCATCATCCCCGCCACATCTTCCATCTGTTTCTCTATCACTATGGTACCGGCATCAAACTTCGTAATCTTTAGCAGATTCTGCACCAATGTCTCGATCCGGTCAAGTTCCTGCTCGGACAGATTGGAAAATTCCTGAATCTCTTGCAGATCATGATTACCCGCCTCTGTCTGTATAATACCGTTATAAATACTAAGAGCCGCCAGCGGTGTCTTAAGCTGATGGGAAATATCCGAGATGGTATTTTGCAAAAAGGCTTTCGACTCTCCCTCATTGACTGCTTTTGCGTTCAAAATTGCCGCCAGGGAATTTACTTCATGAAACAGCCTGTACAACTCTCCCTCTTCATCACAGGCAATGCGTGCCTCCCGGTCACCCGTAATATACTGCTGAATCTTTGCCACCGCCTCTTCCAGAATCCTGTCCTGCTCCTTGAAATATCGATAACAAGCGATAAGCACCACCATACCCATGCCCAAAAGCAGCGCCATATGAAAGAGAGGGCTTTTCCCATAACCCATGGCTGAAAACAATACCGTGATCAATAAAAATACCGAAACACACCATACAATCTGCCAAAACAATGTTCTGATCTTTTTATTCGTCATGATCCTCATATAGCCCTACTCCCTGCTGTATTCCATTTATACCCCATACCGCGCACTGTGACAATCTTCTCAGGTTCCCCCGGATTATCCTCTATCTTCATGCGCAGTCTGCGGATATATACGGCCAGTGTCTTGCTGTCGATAAAATTCTCATCACAATCCCACAGACGTCCCAGAATCTGTTCCGCCGAAAGCACCCGATCCGGATTTTCCATAAAAAAACACAGGAGCTTATATTCCCCCGATGTCAGTTCCAGCGGCTGCCCATTCTTATATCCCTCCCCTTTTAACGGCAGCACGGTGATACCGTTAGAAGTTAATTCCGTATCGGACTGATTAAAATTATCACTCCTGCGGAGCAAAGCATTGATCCTGGAAAGGAATATCGCCAGTTTAAAAGGCTTGGTAATATAATCATCCGCACCAATGTCAAGACCCATAATGATATCAGTCTCCTCATCAGCCGCAGTGAGAAACATAATCGGAACTTTTGAAGAACTTCGTATTCTTCTGCAGATATCAAATCCGGAACCATCCGGCAATGACACATCCAGAATTACCATATCATATTTCCCGTTTTCCCACAGGGTATCCATCTCCAGACTTGTACGCGCCACGTCCACCTCATACCCCTGTTTACGAATAGCAAAAGTAAGGCCGTTGATCAAACTTAAATCATCCTCTACCATAAGAATCTTATGCGTTTTCACATTCACACCCCCAGTTATCTTATAGACAGGTTTCTTATACTACTCCCGCTTCGATTCGTCCCCCGGACATAAACTGCTGCTTCATTTTACCCACTTTTCCTGAGGGTGTCAAATAATCTTAAGTGTTTTGCCTTGCGAAACTTTGGGGAGAATCCTATAATAAAAGTAAATTTGCTCCGCAAATTAACTTTGCGAGTTCCGCTTCGCGGACTCGGATAAGCGGAAAGCTAAGATCTGCTTCGCAGAATTACAAATCGAGCAGGCTCGATTGCGAATTCCGCTTCGCGGACTCGGATAAAGATAAAGGATAAAGTAGACATGCAACAGAATAAAAAGGCCTTGATGATACTGGTGTCGGCGGTAAGTTTGTTATTGCTTGCGCTGCTGGGATATCCTGCGTTGGATGGGTATATACACGGAAATCACAGAGATGATATCTTTCTGGATCAGACAATTGAAAACACTTCCCGAAATCTTGCCGCTTTCAATGGCAGGTCGGAAACCCAGGCGCCAGATACAGATCCCGGGGAACCGCTCCCGGGAATTACCCTTTCTTTAGAAGAAGACCCGGCATTTCAGGTTACCTTATGGCAGAGTGATGCCGGCACCTGTTATTTTTTTCTGCCCGGATTTGCCAGGGACATGGGACTTATCCTGAAAAACAGCAGTAACAACAGTATCTGCATCAATGACGTGCAGATTGCGGAGACGGATATTTTACGTGATATTTCCGATAAAAAGACCTATGCCCTCTCTGTGGTGGATTCGGAGGGTAATCCCATCCTGCATAAATCTGTTATTTTCATGTACTCCTCGTCCCTGCCTGTCATGTCCCTTACCACCAGGTCCGGTAACATGGACTATATCAATGCAGATAAGAGCAACGAGGAAACCGGCACCGCCGCCCTGTTTGATGAAGACGGACAGGCTCTTTATGCGGGCAATGTAAAATCCATTTGCGGACGGGGAAATTCCACCTGGGGTCTCTCCAAAAAACCTTATCAGATAAAGCTCAATGATGAGCCCGATTTCTTTGGGTTCGGTTCTGCCAGTTCATGGAATCTCATTGCTAACGGCTACGACCAGACAAAGCTGCGCAACCAGATTGTGACCGAATTGGCAGAGGCTCTTGGCATGGATTATGTGCCGAAGGGGCAGATGATAGATCTGTACATCAATCAAACCTATTACGGCAATTATTATCTGACGGAGAAGGTACGGGTAGCCGAGGCAGGTGTGGACATCAGGGATATGGATACCTATGTGAATGACGCCTATGATACCCGGGAATTAAATAAACTGGAACGTTACGCAAGTGAGGATGGCAGCAGAAAATGGGTGGCAACCGATATTGCCCTGGAAGACATCAGCGGCGGTTATCTTCTGGAACGGGAACTGCGCGATCGCTTTGAGACGGAAATCAGCGGTTTTACCACCAGCCAGGGGGATTGTTACACACTGAAAAGTCCAGCCTATGCTTCTAAAGAGCAGGTGAATTATATAGCAGACCTGATGCAGGAATTTCAGGATGCCTCAGCCGCACCGGACGGAATCCATCCGACCACCGGCAGACATTATTCTGAATACATCGACCTGGATTCCTTTGCACAGAAATATTTGGTGGAGGAAATCTCCAAGAATTATGACGGTGGTGTCACAAGTAGTTTTTTCTATAAACCGGATGACAGCGTGAGCAAAAAAATTTTTGCAGGCCCTGTCTGGGACTACGATGTAGCTTTCGGAAACTGTAATCTGGACAGGATCGCCAGCAACCCTATCGGTATCACCAGACTTCAAGATCATATATATGCCACGGAACTATTCGCACAGCTCTACGCCCAGGATGATTTTTATGACCATGTTGTGACCATGTACAGGGAGCAGGCCCTTCCTTACCTCAATGACCTGTTAGATCACAAATTAGACGAAATGGCCGCACAGAGCCGTGACTCCATCGCCATGGATCGGGCCAGATGGGAGGCCCCGGAAAATCGCTATCAATATTATAAAGAATATGATAATAGTGTCAGGTTTCTAAGATATTTTATAGAACAGAGGCGTGATTTCCTGAATAAAGTCTGGTTGGATGGAACCATCTACCACAACCTGTCCTTTGTGGTGGACGGCGAGATATGGCAGCGCTACTGTATCAAGGACGGAGAGCTGCCAGGTGATGAGCCGGTACCGGTCCGTTACATTTCCAGCTCCCTGTTTCTGGGATGGATCACCGAAAACGGTGTCCCCTACGATATGTATAAACCAATCTATGAGGACGCGACCTTCTATGCCACCTGGCAGGAACTGGCACCGGAAGAAACTTATCCTGCTGAATCCACCGAAGAAAACGGCAGTGCAAATTAATGCACTGCCGTTTCTATACATCCCTTTGGATATCTCATTTCTACATTTAAGCCTGATATTTAAATCTGCCTACCAATTCCTTCAACAGATCCGCCTGACTCGACAGTTCCTCGGAAGCCGCCGCACTCTCCTGGGATGTCGCTGAGTTGGACTCCACAACGCCGGCAATCTGGTTGATGCCTTCCGTAATCTGTCCGGTCGCTTCCGCCTGGGTGTCAGATGCTTCCGCAATCTCGGCAACCGCCTCGCTCACTACCTTCGCATTATCCACAACCAGAAGCAGGGATTCGGCTGTCGAATTTGCCAGCTTGGTTCCATCCTCCACGGCCACAATCGCATTCTGTATCAAGTTCTTCGTATTCTTAGCCGCCTCACTGCTCTGCTCGGACAGGATGCCCACCTGTGTGGCAACCACCGCAAAGCCCTTACCTGCCTCACCGGCCCTGGCCGCCTCGATAGATGCATTTAAGGCGAGCAGGTTCGTCTGGGACGCAATCTCTTCAATACTGCTGATGATCTCGGCAATCTTATCGGATGCTTCCCTGATCCTCAACATGGCTTCCATGCTCTGCTTCATCTGTTCATTGCTCTCAATCACCTGATTGTTCATGCCCGATACAATTACCCGGACTTTCTCCGCATTTTCCGCATTGACCTGGATCTTTTCTGAAATATCCGTCATGGTCGCCGTCAATTCCTGAATCGCGCTGGCCTGATCTGTCGCGCCCTCTGCCAGTACCTGGGATGCTCCCGCCAAATCCATGGCACCCTTACGGACACTCTCCGCATTGTTGTCAATATCCCGCATGGCAACGCTGAGCGCCTCCACAATCCCTCTGAAAGATTCACTGATCTGAATGAAATCACCTTTGTAATTCTCATCCACATCAATCAGGAAATTGCCGTCCGCCAATTCCGCCATTTTATTGCTGATATCCAGAATGACCATATTCAGGTCGTGGATGGTTTCCGCCACACACTCTAAAAGGATCGCCGTCTCATCATTTTCCGTAGGAGCCGGCACTTCCGAATGAATATCGCCTGCCGCCAAAAGTTTCAGTCTGTCCACCGCAGTACTGAGCGGTTTTGCAACCGCTCTTCCTAACTGGATACCATTCTTAACGCCGATTGCTGTAAAGGCAATCACAAAAATAAGTGTAAATACTAAAGAGAGATAAAACTTACCCAAAAATTCATTTCTCACAGCCGCCACGCCGATACTCCAGCCATCCGTATCCGGAACCGGCGAATAAGCCACTACCTTGGTCTTACCATTGTAACTGTATGTACCGGTGCCGTCTTCCCCGGCAACCATATGCTCACAAATCTGACTGTACTTCCTAAGTTTCCGATTCGTCTTGCCAAGCGCCAGACTGTCTTCCACACCCACCAGTGTGGAGTCGATATCCGCGATCGTGATTCCGTTGCTGTCCAGCATAAACGCCGTGCCGCCTTTTCCCACCTGTATGGAACGCATGATATCATTCAGGAACTCTCCATCGGGTACATAAGCAATAACGCCGACCGGGGTCGTCCCAGGAATGCCGCCCTCCCATAAAGGTGCAGCCACCACATACGATACAGTCTTAGTCACCTCGCTGTATGCCGGTGTCGAAATAAAGGTATTTCCCTTCATGC
>CAYUKT010000054.1:0-441 GCA_964445285.1 uncultured Bacteroides sp.
TTTTTAACACGGTTTATATACCAGATTAAATAACCGGCTGATGTAATGGCGAATCAGACATTAGCCGGTAACATTCAAAAGCATGTCAAGTACTGAATCAGTACAATTTACCGCAATTTACAATTCCCGTGGGGGAATGAAGACACAGGGCGGATTCTGGAGATTTTAAAGAAACATAATGTGAAGGTGACCTTCTTTATGACAGGGGGATGGGTGGAAAGTTATCCCGACGATGTGAAAGCGATTCTGGCAGCAGGGCATGACTTAGGCAATCACAGCGAAAATCACAAGAACATGTCGCAGATATCTGATGAGGAATGTCAGGAGGAGCTGATGAAAGTACATACTAAAGTGCAGGAACTGACAGGATATGAGATGTGCCTCTTCAGACCGCCATACGGAGATTATGACAATCATGTCATAACTAATGCTCAAAAATGC
>CAYUKT010000054.1:451-10872 GCA_964445285.1 uncultured Bacteroides sp.
CGGGTATTATCCGATACAGTGGTCGATAGATTCTCTGGATTGGAAAGATTACGGAGCGGACGATATCGTCAAGCGGGTGGTAGAATCCGACAAGCTGAATAATGGAGCAATCATCCTCATGCATAACGGTGCAAAATACACGGCGGATGCGTTGGAAAGAGTCATCACGGGCTTGCAGGAGAAAGGATATGAAATCGTACCCATCTCGCAGCTTATCTATAAGGATAAGTACCATATGAAGGCGGATGGGACGCAGGTGTCGGGTGAGTAGGGGATAAGACGGCTACCGTCATTCCGACTGGTTTGAAACATTACATGGTCGGCAGACCGGCAGAGAGCGGCTGGCTGCCGGTCCATTGTATAATATGCACATATTTTCAAGAGTTATATATATTTTTTTTACAAATTTTACAATTTTTCTATAATTATTTCTTTATATGTTATATAATCTATTTATTATATAGGAAATTGTGCTGCTTTATCGAGTTTGCAAAGCGAATTTTACGATTGAGCGCAGCTCAATTTTATATCAAAAAAATAGGAGGAATCGTATTATGGCAAAAGAAATGATTGCAATGCTTCTTGCCGGCGGACAAGGCTCGCGCCTGTACGCACTGACAGAAAAGCTTGCAAAACCGGCAGTTCCTTTTGGCGGCAAATATCGAATCATCGACTTTCCGCTTTCCAACTGCGTCAATTCCGGTATTGATACCGTAGGTATCCTGACTCAGTATCAGCCACTGGAGCTCAATGAATATATCGGTAATGGTCAGCCGTGGGATTTGGATCGTCTCTACGGCGGCGTGCATGTACTGCCGCCTTATCAGAAGGCGCATGGGTCAGACTGGTATAAAGGCACGGCAAATGCGATTTATCAGAATATATCCTTTATTCAGCGTTATGATCCGAAGTATGTGATCATTCTTTCCGGTGACCAGATCTGTAAACAGGATTACAGTGATTTCCTTGAATTCCACAAAGAGAAAAATGCGGAATTCAGCGTTGCCGTTATGGAAGTTCCCTGGGAGGAAGCACCCAGGTTTGGCCTGATGGTGGCCGATGAGAATGATAAGATTACGGAATTTCAGGAGAAACCGAAGAATCCCAAATCGAATCTGGCGTCTATGGGTATCTATATTTTTAACTGGGATATCCTGAAAAAGTATCTGGAGGAGGATGAGGCTGATCCCAACTCCGAGAATGATTTTGGTAATAATATCATTCCTAATCTGCTGCGCGATCAAAGGCAGATGTATGCATATCATTTTAATGGGTATTGGAAAGACGTGGGAACCATCTCCTCTCTGTGGGAAGCAAATATGGAGGTTTTGGATCCGGAACATAGTGGTATCAATCTCTTTGATGAGGATTGGAAGATTTACAGCCGTAATGCAGGTATGACAGGTCATAAGATCAATGCAGGTGCAGTGGTAGAGAATGCCCTGATCACAGATGGATGCCGGATCAAAGGTACGGTGAAGCATTCCGTTCTCTTCGGCGGTGTCAAGGTAGAGGCCGGCGCGGTGGTGGAAGACGCTGTCGTCATGGGCGGTACAACGATCAAGGCCGGCGCGGTAGTAAGGCATTGTATCGTGGCGGAGAACGTGACGATCTGTGAGAATGCAGTGGTAGGCGCAATGCCTACTGAGGAGGAGAATGGCGTAGCGACCATCGGCTCGGATGTTGTCATCGGCGAGAATGTTGTGATCGGTCCCAATGCCATGGTGAAAAATAATGTAGAAGGTGGTGAAGTAGAATGATAAAGTCGAGCACAAATGTAATCGGTATTATTTTTCCTAACAGTTATGACGCTCTGGTTCCGGAACTGGTCAGTGTGCGTTTGATGGCTTCTATTCCCTTTGCCAGCCGTTATCGTATCATTGATTTTGTCCTGTCCAGCATGACACATTCCGGTATCGACAATATTTCCGTGGTAGTGAATAAGAACTACCATTCCCTGATGGATCATCTGGGATCCGGCCGTGAGTGGGATTTGGTCCGCAAGAACGGCGGCCTGCATATTTTCCCGCCTTTTGCGGAGAAAGAAGTGAGCGGTCCTTATGTGGGACGTGCCGGTGCACTGGCAAATCTTCTGGATTTCCTGAAATCCCAGAAAGAGGAATATGTGGTGATGTCAGATACCAATGTGGTGGTCAACTTTGATTTTAACGCAATGCTTCAGGCACATATGGACAGCGGCGCAGATATCACAATTGCTTACAATGAGCAGGAGCTGCCCAAGGAACTGCTGGATTACCAGACCAGCGACAGGATCTTCTATTATACATTTGATGTGGAGCAGGGCCGGATCCGTAAAGTATCCATTAATCCAAAGACAGAGGGCGTTCAGAATACTTCCATGAATATCTTTGTCATCGGGCGAGAGCTTTTGATCGAACTTGTCAGCACCGCATACATGCAGGGCAAATCCTTCTTCATGCGCGATGTGATCATGCCCCAGCTTAACAAGCTGAACGTACAGGCATACAAATACACGGGTTATGTGGCGCGTATCAGCGGTATGAAGAGTTACTTCGAAGAGAATATGAAACTGCTGGATGATTACAATCTGGACGGATTGTTCTCAGCGGCTCCAATCTATACAAAAATCCGCGGCGATAACCCGACTCACTATAAGGATGGCGCAAAAGTCCAGAACGTGATGATGGCGGACGGCTGTGTGATCGAAGGCGAAGTGGAGAACAGTGTGATCTTCCGTGGCGTCAGGGTTGGCAAGGGCGCTAAGATCAAGAATTGTATTCTGATGCAGGACACAGTGGTGGAAGCCGGTGCAAATGTGGAATATCTCATTACTGACAAGAATGTCACAATTACGGCGGGTAAAGAGATGAAGGGTACGGATACTTTCCCGGTTTATATTGAGAAGTTTAAGACAGTGTAATCTGAGTAAGGCATTATCAAATGCAGGTCTCCTATGATAGTGGATCATAGGAGACCTTTTGAGGGAAAGGGTGTTTATATTATGAAAGAATCTGATATGATAAAGGCATTGTAATTATAAGAAAAGAGGGAGAATTCATATGAAACGGAAAATCCATGCAGCCATAGCGATTCTTTTATCTGTCAGTCTTTTATGTGCCTGCGCGGCGGACACATCTACGGAAAAGCGGCCCAAGGAGAAAGAGCGGACGGATTCGAAAGAGAGAAGAAAAAAGGACAAGGAGTCATCTGAAGAGGAAGAGGACCGGCAGGATGATGAGAATCCGGAGATAGCGTTTGAAGTGCAGGAAGGACAAAGACCGCAGCTGATTAATGCAGCCCCTGCGCTGGAGGTGACGGTGACACCAAGTGTGACGCCCTATGAGATTGCGGCGGATTTGAGTAATGTAGAGAATCTGGAGCAGTTCTATTTTGAGGATCAGATGAAAGAAAAGCTGGCGGAGAATGGGTTTGTAGTGTACGGGGACGCCGGCTGGGAATTTTATGAGATTTATGAGGGCAATAGATATGGTCAGATCCCGAATTTTGTGACAGTGGATTCCCTGATGCATACTTATCATCTGTATTTTGCCTATTTATTAAAAGGGCTTGAGAAGAAACAGTTGTCGGATGAGCTTATGCAGCTGAGTGAACGGATGATGGCTGACAGTATGGAGCAGTATGAGCAGTTAAAGGGCAGCGAGTGGGAGAGTGCGGCCAGACGGAATGTGGCATTCTTTACCGTGGGAGCCAGTCTTCTTGACGATTCGGTGGAGCCCGCCGATTATGCGGCCGATATGGTGCGGGAAGAGCTGGCCAAGATTGAGAAGGGCGGCGAGATCTTCAAATCTGTCATCACCGAAGATGAGGAAGACTATTCGCAGTACGCACCCCGCGGTTATTATAAAGGCGATCCTGAATTGGAACGGTATTTTAGGGCCATGATGTGGTATGGCAGGATCCATTTTAAGCAGGAAGAGGAGGAGATGGACAGGAGCGCACTGTTGATGACCATGGCGCTGACAGAGGACGCCCAGGCCTATGAACTGTGGGAATCCATCTATGCCGTGACGTCCTTCTTTGCGGGTGCCAGCGATGACCTGGGTGTATGTGAGTATGCATCAGCCGCCCGCGAGGCTTATGGCGAGGATCTGACGCTTGAGAAGCTGGCTGCCAAGAAAACCTCTTTTGCGCGGTTCCATAAGCTTACCGGCACTCTTCCGGCGCCACAGATTAATTCCATTCCCATTTTT
This sequence comes from uncultured Bacteroides sp., assembly GCA_964445285.1. Lineage (GTDB taxonomy): Bacteria > Bacillota > Clostridia > Lachnospirales > Lachnospiraceae > UBA3282. The sequence goes on from CAYUKT010000054.1 coordinate 4,645, forward strand.
GAGGGAGAGAATAATGTGATCCGGGGCTTTCGGTTTATGGGACAGCGGTTTACTATAGATGCTTCAGTGATGCAGAAACTCATCTACAGTCAGGTGAAGGAAAACCCTGCGGGGAGCAAGCGGATGCTGCCGGATGTGCTTGATATCCCGGCGGCGCTGGGCAGTGATACGGCTCTGCAGATCCTGCAGGAGGCGGGCGAGACAGAGTATGCGGGATATGGGGAAAATATGGAAGCAATGAGAATCCAGCTTGCCGAAGAAAATACTTCTCTGTGGTCTGCAAGCCTGTATGCATGCTGGTTGAATACGTTAAGGCCCCTGTTATTGGAAAAGGGAGAAGGCTATCCGGTATTTATGCAGGGTGAGGCATGGGCGAAAAAGGATTTGGAATGTTTCGCAGGCAGTTTTACAGAATTGAAACACGATACGGTGCTCTACAGCAAACAGGTGATGGCGGAGATGGGCGGCGGTTATGACGAAGAGCTGGATGACAGGGGTTATGTGGAGCCGGAACCGCTGGTGTATGCAAGATTCGCCGTTCTGGCGGATCAGACGGCGAAGGGACTGAAGCGTTATGGGATGCTGGAAGCGGCGGATGAGGAGAACTTACTGCGTCTGTCCCAGATGGCCAGTCAGTTTCAGACCATATCCGAAAAAGAGCTGCGGGATGAAACGCTGACAGAGGAAGAGTACGAGTTTATCCGGGTTTATGGCGGTAATTTAGAGCATTTCTGGTATGAGACGATCAAGGATACTGCTGATGCGGGAGGTGCCGTACCGATTCCGGCCGCGCTGGTGGTGGATATTGCCACAGATCCCAATGGAAGTGTGTTGGAGATAGCTACGGGCAATCCATCCAGGATTTATGTGGTGGTCAAGGTGGATGGCAAGGTGAAGGTTGCTTCGGGAAGTGTCTATAAGTTCTATCAGTTCCCGTGGCCGATGGAAGACAGACTGACTGATAACAAGTGGCATCAGATGCTGGGAGTTGAGCCGGACGAAATGGGAGAGTACCATTACGATCTGGAGATATTGCAGCCGGCCTGGACGGAGAGTTACAGATATCAATATGAGTGGGACTAAGAATAAAAAACTTATGATGAAAATGGGAATCGCGGCGGCCTTGTGTGCCGGCGCGATTCTGTATATTTTGTGGAACAACGGTGCCCTCCTGCCCCAGTGGATCATTTGGGAAGAGAGCTGTCTTTCTACCGGGGGAGGACAATATACGGTGGAGCTGGCACAGAAGAAAGTCGATGTCCGGTGTGATGGGACTGTGGTCTGGTCCTCGCCTGCGGATGTGAAAGTGCAGGCGGCAGAATCTTTGGATATCGATGGTGACGGGCAGGAAGAATTGATACTGCTGTGCTGGAAGCGGGGGCGTTATGGCCGTTACATGCCTTTTTGGGTGGACAGAGACGAGAAGAAGTGGTCACAGCATCTATTTGTATATGCGTACGCGGCAGGGGAAATCCGGCCGAAATGGATGTCCTCTTATATGGGGCAGGATGTCAGCAGGATGCGCGTGCAGGCTGCAGAAAGCGGTAAAGGCCGTCTGTGGCTTAAGGAACCGGGCGGAGCGGAAAGCTGCTGGATATGGGATTCCTGGGGCTTTGTAAAAGCTAAGACTGAGGTTACGTTCACGGTGTTTGGGGATAATCTCATACACGAACCCTTATATGATTACGGTCTGGCTCATGATGGGGCGTTCGGGTTTCTATTTGAAAATTTCCAGGATGCCATTGCGCAGAGCGATGTGGCGGTGATCAACCAGGAGACGCCCCTTACGGACAGTCCGGCCCGCTACAGCGGGTATCCAAGGTTTGGTACGCCGCAGGCGGTGGGCCAGGCAATTGTGGATGCTGGCTTCGATGTAGTGACTTGTGCCACCAATCATGCCCTGGACCAGGGGCCGGCGGGGGCGGATGCCACGAAGGCATTTTTTGAGGATCATGATATCCTCTGTCTGGGGATACGTCCGCAGGGACAAACGGAAGAAGAACCCTATGAGATCCTTGCCAGAAACGGTATCCGCTTTGCCCTGTTTAATTATACATATGGCATCAATGGTATGGAAACATTAGGACAAGATTCTCTGGGGGTGTATCTGCTGGGGGATGAGGAGCAGATCAAGCAGGATATGTGGGAAGCAAAGGAACGGGCGGATATGATCATAGTCTTTGTCCACTGGGGGACGGAGGGAGCCGTAGAGCCGGATGCCTTCCAGAAGAAATGGGCCAGGGTTTTCCTGGAGGGTCAGGCAGATGTGGTGGTCGGCACCCATTCCCATACCCTGCAGCCCTGTACGGTGATGCGGGATGAGAACGGGCATGAGATGCTGGTCTACTATTCCCTTGGTAACTTTATCAGTGCCCAGCCGGAAAAAACTTGTGTCCGGGGCGGGATGGCCTCCTTTACCATCACCTTGACACCGGAGGGGAGCAGGATTGCCAGGTATTCGCTGCAGCCGCTCAAGATGCGATGGATGCAGGGCGGAAAATACCAGACAGACTATGCGGTTTTCGATGCGGAATACAGGCCTCTTTATCAGCGCTGGGATTGGCGGACAGAATGATGAAAAGGACTGGAAGACATACCGGAAAATATGTTATAATAAATTCAATAATCTAGCCATTGCGCGGTTACTGCGCTTTGCGCTTAAAAATTCTATGTTATCAATTTATAAAGAACGGAGGGTACGTTATGCACAGTGAAAATTTATCTGCAGCAGAGGCTCTGCAGAAGCTGAAGGACGGAAATGCGCGTTATCTGCAGGCTGCCACCAACCTGGGAGATGTCTCACCACAGATTAGACAGAAGACTTGTGATGAGGGACAAAAGCCCTATGCGATCGTAGTGGCCTGTTCGGATTCCAGAGTGATACCGGAGAGCATCTTCTCTGCAGGAATCGGGGAAGTGTTTGTCATCCGTGTGGCGGGAAATGTGATGGACAATCATCAGTTGGGAAGCGTTGAGTATGCAGCCGATCATCTGGGATGTAAACTGGTTGTTGTACTCGGACATGAACATTGCGGCGCGGTAGGAGCGGCTCTGCAGGGTGATCCGGGCGGATTCATTCAGTACATAACAGATGAGATACACAGGGCAATCGGTGATGAGAAGGACGAATACCGCGCATGCTGCCTGAATGTGAAACGTGCGGTAGAGCTCATCAGGGACAAGCTGGATATGAAAGATGAGAAAAACGGTGTGAAGGTATGCGGTGCTTTCTATCATATCGGCAGCGGTGAGGTTGAATACCTTGATATGTAACAGGGATTCATAAACAAAATACCACTTTTTGCAGTAAAAATTAAAATAGTATGCAAAAAGTGGTATTTATTTGCAATTATATCAAACTTTTTTTCAAACTAATATTGTGAGTAAATGCTGGATGTGTTATTCTTAACACAACAAATGTAAAGGCGGGGCGAAAAGATGGATATAATTGTGCATTGGTTTGTTATTATCTTTATGATTCTGTTTATTGCCATGATTGTAGTTTTTAATGTGGCACGCTTTCTTTATTGGATTAAATGTCGTAAGATCAAGGATTGTTCTGATCGGAGCTGCCGTTTCAAGATTTTCTGTTATAAGTATTATGAAGTGTATACGGAAGAGGAGATCAAAAGACTCCGTAAAATGATAGCGGAAAGCGGCCTTTCCAATGAAGTAAAACCCAGGGAACCGAAAAAATAATCGGTTAAATCAGGATTTAATTTTGAAAATCGGTGAAAAAGTAAGATTAGTACACGGTCTCAACATCGGATATAGAACCGTCTGTTATCTTAAATTTCCAGATCGAATGTCCGGGAATCCTGTGCTCTGTTAAATAATAATCGTTATCTATGGAAGTTACGTAATATGGCGTGCCGCCACCGATGAAGTGCTGATACACGTCATCGTATTTTCCCTCTATCAGATCCGATAAATCGTCTGTGTGGATCATGGTGGCATAGTCCTGGTTTCCATTAATATCGGTTGATATTGTAATGAAATATCCCTTTTCGGCAATGGTGAGCTGGATCATGCCAGCCATGGTGTCAGGGACGGGGTAAGTTTCCTGGATGGCAAAGGTATCAAGGTCTGCCTGCAGGATGGCAGGACTTCCGAGGATGCCGGATACAAAATAAATATCGTTTCCGGAAATGGTGAAAGAGCGCACATAGGTGCCGGCAAGCTGTTCTATCTGGTGGACTTTGGTCAGATGCATACGGCTGTCGTCCGGATCGTGCCGGAAGAGATACATTTCGCCGCTCATGGAACTTAGGGCATAAAAGGTTTGCGTGTTGTCATCGTAGATAATATAATGCGGCCGGCTGCCGATTTTTGTAAAAGTCTGAGTGTGGTAAAATACGCCTTCTTTTTTTTCAAATACCAGGATTCGGTTATTTTCCGTATCGTCTACTAAATATACCAAACCATCGCTGGCAATGGTATGTCCCTTACTGATCTCATTGGTCATGACCTGCCACTGGGACAAGGGGTCGGTCAGATTGTCATGATAGATGACCTGATCGTGGTAGCAGTCCACGATAAAATAAGTATCGTCCACTTTGGTGATGTAGGTGGGGACACTCAAATCAGGATAGGGATTTGTGGGAATGGATGCGGGCGTCAGGGAAGTCTGTTCTGCATTATGGATATCCAGCACGATGTCTGAGGCACGAAGGGATTCTTCGCTGGCCAGGGCCGCGGGCGGTTTAGGCTGCGTATGGTCTTTGGGTTTGCAGGCGGTCAGCGCTGTGAGAGTGGTCAGGATAATGAACAGGCATAAATATTTTTGTGGGTTTATGAATTTTGAATTGATAGGATTCATAAGGAATGTCTCTTTTCTTTTTGTTATCTACGCCTATTTTAGCGGTTTCACAATTATTTCGCAATATCTTTGTATGATCCGGGTGTCAAAAGGTGCAAATGATAAATAGAGATAGCAGATTTTACGAAAGCACCTTTTGATACCCGAATCTTTGTATGGATATTCACGGGGGAGCATGGTACAATGTTTTAAAAAGAAGTGAGCATGGTAAATTCGTTTCCGAATTTATAGGAAGGTTAAAATGACAAACGTGTCATGTCTATCAGAAAGCAAAGAAAATACATTTCCAGACGGCTATAATGCCGCTTTCGGTATCCTCTCAGCCCTGGCGATCATCATGGTGGTGGCGGGGCATCTGGGCTATAATATTCTGACGGTGGGAGATCTCTTCCCTTATTATTCGTTTCATGTACCGCTGTTTATGTTTATTTCCGGCTATTTTTATCGGCAGGAGGAGCAGGAAAGGCCTCTTTCTTATATCAAAAAGAAAGCGCGCAGACTGCTTTTGCCTTATTTTTTCTGGAATCTGATCTATGGTCTGCTTGCCAGTCTGCTGCGTTCCTGGGGAGATTTTACATTGGGGGAACCGGTTACGATCAAAACACTGTTTCTGGATCCCTTCCTGCATGGTTATCAGTATATTTATAATTTTGCGGCTTGGTTTGTGCCGGTGCTTTTCCTCATAGAGGTGATGAATCTGTTCATGCGGATCGTGCTGCGGGCAATCCGTCTGGATCATGAAGGGTTGATCCTTGCCGGAACGCTCGCGGTGGGAATGGTGGTGGTATGGCTGGCGATCAACGGACATGTGTGGGGGCTGTATAAGATGCCGGGAAGGATTTTGTTCCTCTATCCGTGCTTTCAGATGGGACAGTTCTACCGCCGGAAGCTGGAAGTACATGACAGGCTCGGAAATCTGCCCTATTTTACCATTGTTCTTGGAATACAGATATTATTAAACCTGTGCTGCAATGGGCTGGCATACAGCTGTGTGTGGTGCACGGCTTTTGCCAATGGTCCGGTCATCCCATATGTGACAGTTGTGTCAGGCGTTGCGTTCTGGCTGCGGGTGTCGAAGATCCTTGCGCCTGTCTGCGGGCAGAATACAGCAGTCGCTTATCTGGGAAGGAATACTTATCCGGTGATGATGCATCATATCATGGTATTTATGGCGATTAAGATGATTCTTGCGGGAATCGCCGCCGGGACGGGATATCTGGCGGATTTTGATTTTACACGTTTCTATACGGATATCGATTATTGTTATTTGTTAAAAGGTTCGGAAGCCTTTAAAATGGTCTATCTGGCGGCGGGGATTGCGCTGCCGCTGCTATTACGCCGGGTTGCCCGCAGATAAAGGCTGTCTGCAGATAAAGCATATCTTATGCGGTTTTGAATTGCAATCGGCG
>CAYUKT010000055.1:0-7312 GCA_964445285.1 uncultured Bacteroides sp.
CCCGGCAGGTACGGGCAAGACCTATCTGGCTATGGCTATGGCTGTGACAGCTTTTAAAAATAATGAGGTAAATCGTATCATCCTGACCAGACCGGCGATAGAAGCCGGTGAAAAGCTGGGATTTCTGCCGGGAGATTTACAGAGCAAAGTGGATCCTTATCTTAGGCCGCTCTATGACGCCCTCTATCAGATCATGGGGGCGGAGAGTTTTGCCAAAAATACGGAGAAGGGGCTGATCGAAGTGGCGCCGCTTGCTTATATGCGCGGCAGGACGCTGGACAATGCCTATATCATCCTGGATGAGGCCCAGAACACCACACCGGCACAGATGAAGATGTTTCTGACCCGTATCGGTTTTGGTTCCAAAGTGGTGGTCACCGGAGATGCCTCCCAGAAGGACCTGGCTCCGGATGCCAGATCGGGGCTGGATGTGGCGGCCAGGGTATTGTCTAAGATAGATGACATTGCTTTCTGTAAATTATCCAGCAAGGACGTGGTAAGACATCCCCTGGTACAGAAAATTGTCAAGGCCTACGATGATTATGAGGCCAGGGAAGCAAGATACAGTGAGAAAAAGAGAAACAGGAACTATGAGCGTGGAAAAAAATAAGAAGAATGTCTGGAAGAGAATACTGATATTTACACTGATGTTTGGTGCGGCCGGCGGCATCACTTATTTTGGCTGTCTGCTTTTCCAGAGTAAACAGGACATGCTGCTTCGCAATATAGTGATGGTTCTGACGGGTACAGGCATTGTGATCTTTTCTTTTGTCTTAAGTGAGATCAACGGTTTTTTTATCTATCACAATGAAGGGCGTTACGGCAGGTTCGCGCTGATGTATCTGATCAGTCTGACTGCTGCTGTATTTCTGCCCTATCTTCCGGTATCGGGGTGGCCATTCCTGGTCATCTTCGTGCTGCTTGGCGTGTTCAGTAACGGTATGACAGGCCTGGCGGCGGGAAGTCTGTGCCTGCTTCTTTCCGTGCATTTTGCGGGCTGTGATTATGCGGTCTTCTGGCTGTATTTTATCAGCGGATTGGCAGGTATCCTGGTGTTCAGCGTGATTGACGATGATTTTAAAGTGGGCCTTCCCCTGCTGATTTCCATATTAGTACTGGCTTTGTGCCTGATGGCCAATGTGGTCCTGTTCGTAAATGCCAAGCTGGCAATCGGACAGTTTATGATTCCGGCAGTCAATCTGATGGTCTCCTTTATCCTGTTGTTAGTCAGTCTCAAGATGTTCAGTTCTACGGTGATACACCGCTATCGGGAAAAGTATATGGAGATCAACGATCCGGAATGTCCCCTTTTGGTACAGCTTAAGGAAATGTCCAAGGATGAGTATTATCATGCGATCCATACGGCCTATCTGGGCGATAAGATTGCCAAAAGCCTGGAAATTGACGATGCGGCTGTTAAAGCCTGCGGATATTACCACAGAATCGGCACCCTGAAAGGGGAGAACAACTGGAAAAATGTATCGGCTATCTGTGACGAGTATCATTTTCCGCCTAAGACAAAGAGTATCTTAAAGGAGTATGTGGATACGAACTCCAAAGTGATCTCCAAGGAGACGATCGTTGTGCTTTTTGCGGACTGCATTGTTTCCTCCATTCTCTATCTGTTTGATAAGGATCCTCAGGCGGAACTTGACTATGAACAGCTGATAGACACGGTATTCCAGAAGAAATTTGAGACAGACGAACTGTGGGGCAACGAGATTTCACTGGCCCAGCTTCATGAGATGAAGCGGATTTTTGTACAGGAGAAACTGTATTATGACTTCTTACGTTGAAAACGAAACGGATGTAAATTTTTCTTTTGATGTCGAGGAACTTTTGAATAATATCATGGAACAGGCCATGGAACTGGAAGGCTGTCCCTATGAGACTTCCGTGAATCTTCTGATCACGGATAATGAGGGAATCCGGGCATACAACAGGGATTACAGAAAGATAGATAAGGAGACAGACGTACTCTCGTTTCCCAATCTTTCCTTTGAGAATGCCGGGGACTTTTCTTTTGCGGAGGCAAACGAAGCGGATTGTTTTGATCCTGACAGTGGAGAGCTTTTGTTGGGGGATATTATCCTGTCGGCAGACCGTATCCGGGAACAGGCCGGAGAGTATGGACACAGTCTGCTGCGCGAATTTGCTTTCCTGACTGCCCACAGTATGTTCCATCTGTGCGGCTATGACCATATGGAGCCAGAAGAAGCTGCCGTGATGGAGCAGAAACAGGAAGAAGTGCTGCAAAGACTGCATATTACAAGAGGATAAACAGTAATGCGTGTACAGCTGATGATGAAAAATGTGAAAAACCAGATTGTTATGCTTGCGGGGATCATCTCCTATATGATTCTTCTGTTGATGCGGATTCCCTTGGCTAATATTATAGGTGATGCCGGAATGGGGCTGTTTGCACCGGCTTTTGAAATATATATATTGACTACTTTGGTCACTTCATATAGCATGTCGAGGGCCATGACAGGACTGATTCGTTACCGGGTGAAGCGGGAGCGGTATCGCAATGCCGGCAAGGTATTTCATACGGCTTTTCTCATGGATTTGTTTATCAGTGTTGTAACTGCGGTTCTTCTATTGTTTTTGTCCTCTGCGATCGCGGATATCCTGGTATTGGAACATTTAAGCCGCATGGCGGTTCTGGCGGCGGCTCCGGCTGTTATCTTAGCAGCATTTATCGGGTCTTTCAGGGGATATTTTAATGGATATGGGCTGGGAGTACTGGTGGCCCATTCCCATTATGTGGAAAAGATATCCATGATTATCTGCGTACTCTTATGCGGCAATGCTTTTCAGAAATACGGAGAGGATGTGGCGGCCCTGTTACAGTCGGAGATTTATGCCTATGCGTATGGGGCGCTGGGGGCTATGCTGGGGGTGACGGCTTCGCAGGTCATCACCACCATTTATCTGCTGGTGATTTATGCGGTCTATTCGGTCACATTGCGCGGCAGGCTGGGGCAGGATGGCAGTAAACGTCTGGAGACATCGTATTCTATGCAGAAAATGGTCTTATCCGGGCTGATCCCGCTATCCCTGATTACAGTGCTTTCTAATCTTTATATGTTGATCGATCAGCGGTTCTTTAACTACTGTATGAATATGACGGAGCTGGGCGATGTACGCACCAGGCAGTGGGGGTGTTATTATGGCAGGTTTGCCGTCATGATCGGGCTGGCGTCTGCCCTTTGCTGTCTGTCTGTCCATTCCCTGGTCGGGAAGATTGGCAATGCTTATGACAGGGAAGAGTACAGACCCATGCGGGATCGTATCAGCAGGGCGGTGCGCCGGCTGAGTATCATTGCTTTTCCAGCGGCCATCTATCTGGCAGTGCTTGCAGAGTTGTTTATCAGGCTTTCCTATGGCAAGAAATCGGGCAGCATTGCAGCGAAGGAAGCCTGCAGTCTGCTGATGCCGGTACTACATATGGGGGTGGTGGTCATTGTGCTGTTTGGGTTCTCTTTTCTCTTAGGACAGATTCTGTATAAGCTGGGCATGGTGCGGGAACTTTTCTTTGTGGCTGTGATTTCCTTCCTTGTCCATCTGGCTGCCGGTTATCTGCTGGTGCATAAGATGCTGCTTGGCATGAATGGACTGGTAGGGGCGTTGATCCTTATGTTTGGCGCCTATGCGGCTCTTTCATACTTTTTTATGGACAGGCGGATCCGCTATCGACAGGATTGGTTTATGGGCATCATTTTTCCGGCGATTGCAGCCGGCGTGTCCGGGGTGGTGGTCTTTCTTCTGCGGCTGGTCCTGGTGGAAGCGGCAGGTGACTTGATCACGATCCTGGTGGCACTTTTGGCAGGCGTATTTATCTATATTTTCCTGCTTATGGTATTCCGGGTGATAGGAGAGGCGGAGCTTTCCCGGATGCCGCTTGGATTTTTCTTTATTCTGCTGGGTAAGAATCTGGGGATTTTGTAAGAATTTACGCAAGTAAAATGCCTTTGTCTGCATAAAAATCAGGAATTGACTGATACTGATTACAGGAAATCCGATAAGAGAGGTCAGTGATAGGATGAAACTTGTAAGACGTATCAGTTTTTTACTGATTCTGTCCGCTGTCATGCTGGGGCTTGGCGGCTACGGGGCGCTGAAGGCGGAAGAAATTTTTTATCCCCACAAATACCAGAATCTGGAAAAACAGGAACCGGTAAAGCAGATAAAACCGCAGGTGCTGGACGAACCGGAGGAAGAGCAGGTGATCGAGGCGGCTGTGGAAAAGAAACCTGTGGTGACGGCGGATACTTTGTATCTGGTGGAGACAGTGGATCTCTCGGCGGGGACGGTGGATGAGAAAGAAGAGAAGATTCCTTTCAAATATATTGGTCTGGACAGGGAGGGGCTTCTGGAAGAACTGTCCTCTTATGACAGTAATCCGCCTCTGACGGAACAGGAGATGGGGTTTGAAAGCATAGAACTTACGGCTTTTTCCAAGGATCGGGTGGCCGTCTGTAAATATTATCGGCCCCAAAAGGAAGACCAGGGATTCTATCTGATGGTGGCAGACCATTTCATCGTGGTCTATGAGGAAGATAAAAAGACTTTATATATGAACACGGATATTCTTCTGGAGAGCTTAAGCGATATGCTGCAGTCTGAGATTATCCGTGGCAAATATATAGGAAGCGAAGAGGAACTGTATCATTTTCTGGAATCTTATTCCAGCTGACAGCGGGAGGATATGATGAGTCGAAGAATCGCGGTGATCGGCGGCGGCGCAGCCGGGATGATGGCAGCCGTACAGGCGGCCAGGGAAGGCGCAGCGGTCACGATCTATGAGAGAAACGACAGGATCGGAAAGAAGATTCTGTCCACGGGAAATGGGAAATGTAATTTTTCCAATGAAAAGATGGATTCGTCCTGTTATCATGGAAGCGGCTGTGCGCTGCTTCCTGCTGTCTATGATACCTTCGGTGTCCAGGAGACGAAAGCATTCTTCCGGCAACTGGGAATGCGGATCAGGGATGTGAACGGGTATCTTTATCCCGCCAGCGGACAGGCTTCCACGGTGCTGGACATCTTTCGCTGGGAACTGATCAGACTTTCGGTGGATATACATACAAGACAGCGGGTTACAGACATCAGACAGGAGGAAGGCGGCATACGAATTCAAACAGAATCCCATAACAATGCCAGCAATAGGTATGATGCGGTGATCCTTACCTGCGGCGGGGCTGCCGCGCCTGGTACCGGTTCTGATGGTGCCGGTTGGAAATTGGCCAAACAGCTGGGACACAGGATCATACCTGTGGTACCTGCATTGACGGCCCTCCGTTGTCGAGAGGATTATTATAAACAGGTGGCCGGTGTGCGCTGTGATGCAAAACTTACACTGTATATCGAGGAGCGGAAGATCTGTGAGGAGCGCGGGGAACTGCAGCTGACAGATTATGGGATATCGGGAATCCCGGTCTTTCAGATCAGCCGTCATGCGGCCTATGCCCTGCGAGACTTAAAACCTGTCACGGTGGGAATTTCCTTTCTGCCCGACTATGAAGAGCAGGAATATGACAGGTTCTGGCGGGAACGCTGGGAACGACAAGGGCATCAGACTATGGAAATGTTCTTGACCGGAATAGTCAACAAAAAGATCAATCTGCTTTTGCTGCGGCTTGCGGGAATCCGTGGAAATGAGACCGCCGGAAATGTGCCGCCAAAGGCGAGAAAGAAGCTGCAGGGGCTCTATCGCTTCCTGAAAGCAGAGATTCAAGGAACGAATTCTTTTGAACAATCCCAGGTGAGCGCCGGCGGCGTAGATTGTACGCAGGTAACCGGACATCTTGCGTCCAGGATTACAGATGAAATTTATTTTGCCGGGGAGATACTGGATATCGATGGTATCTGCGGAGGCTATAACCTGCAGTGGGCTTTCAGCAGCGGAACTGTTGCGGGACGGGCTGCCGCCAGCGGTTATAAATAAAGGTGTATCATGTGTGAAAAAAGAGACAGGGAAAATATAGATAAGGGAAATATTATGATTCGTATCAATCAGATCAAAGTCCCACCGGAACACACCAGAGAGGACATTATCCAAAAAGCGGCCAGAATCCTGCGGATTGTGCCTGCCAGGATCCAGGAACTGCAGATTGTCAAAAAATCCATAGATGCCAGGAAAAAACCGGATGTCTACATTGTCTATACTGTGGATGTATCGGTGGCCAATCAGGATAAAGTGTTGGCAGCCTGTCGCGGTAAGGCAGGCCAGGTACAGGCAGCTGCAGTGCAGGCGTATCGGTTCCCAGCCTGTGGCAGCGAGCCGCTGCAGAAACGGCCGGTCATCATCGGGACAGGTCCTGCGGGACTTTTTTGCGGTTATATGCTGGCCAGACAAGGCTATCGGCCCATCCTGCTGGAACGTGGGCGGGAGGCACAGGCGCGCCTGACGGATGTGGAGCGTTTCTGGCAGGAAGGCGTGCTGCATCCGGATTCCAATGTACAGTTTGGGGAAGGCGGTGCCGGTACATTTTCCGATGGCAAGCTGAATACCCTGGTCAAAGATCCTCTCGGCAGGAATCGGGAAGTGCTGCGGATCCTGGTACAGGCCGGCGCGCCGGAAGAGATCTTGTATGAGGCCAAACCACATATCGGTACGGATATCCTGATCGCCGTGGTGACCAACCTGCGCAGACAGATTCTGGACTGGGGCGGGGAAGTACGTTTTCAGGCAAAGGTCACGGATTTGATGTTGGAGCAGGACCACGTGACAGGCGTAAAATTGGAAGATGGCAGCCATATTGAGAGTCCAGTGGTGATCCTGGCCATCGGTCACAGCGCCAGGGATACTTTTGCCATGCTGGCGGACCGGCAGATTCCGATGGAGGCGAAAGCTTTTGCGGTGGGACTTCGGATGGAGCATCCCAGGGAATTGATTGACCGGATACAGTATGGAACGGGACAGAACGGGCATCTGCCTGCCGCCAGCTATAAGGTGACGGCTAAGACCTCCGGCGGCAGAGGCGTTTATTCTTTCTGTATGTGCCCGGGCGGCTATGTGGTCAACGCTTCCTCCGAAATGGGACGGACAGCCGTCAATGGCATGAGTTACAGTGGCAGGAGAGGAGATAACAGCAACAGCGCCATGATCGTTACCGTGACACCGGAAGATTACGGCGGGACAGGTCCCCTTGCCGGAATCGCTTTTCAGCGCCGGTTGGAAGAGAAAGCCTATGCCATCGGCGCCGGTGCGGTACCGGTGGAACGTTACGGCACATACCGGCAGGCCGTGCTTGCCGGACAGAGAGAACAAGCCGGCAGCGATCAGGGAAATATCCCGGAGCATCTC
>CAYUKT010000055.1:7412-9006 GCA_964445285.1 uncultured Bacteroides sp.
TGGCGGGGCTCTATCCCTGCGGCGAGGGCGCGGGCTATGCCGGCGGAATCACTTCGGCGGCCATGGATGGTATCCTGATTGCAGAAAAAGTTGCTTCCCGCTATCAACCTGTGATAGAATGAAGCCTGGTGTGAGATTTCACAAAGCAGAATCATGAAGTTAGTATGAATAGTATGATGAATAAACGGAGAGACAGATAAGAACATGACAGACAGCAGAATACATATGAAGGATAAAAAAAGGATTGTGGTAAAGATTGGCTCTTCCTCCCTCCAGCATGAGGAGACAGGAGATCTGGACTATACCAAATTGGATGTGCTGGTGCGGGAACTATGCAACCTGCGCAATCAGGGCAAAGATGTGGTACTTGTGACTTCCGGTGCCATTTCTGTAGGAAAGAAGGCTATCATGCTGCCGGAGAATGAGGAAGATAATCCGATTGCTGTCAAACAGGCCTGTGCGGCCGTGGGACAGGCCCGGCTGATGATGATTTATCAGAAGATTTTTGCAGAATATAACCAGGTGGCGGCCCAGATCCTGATGACCAAGAACACCATCGTGGATAATCTGAATCGCTTCAATGCCCAGAACACCTTTGCGGAACTGTTTAAGCTGGGTGCGATTCCCATTGTCAATGAAAACGATACCGTAGCCACTTACGAGATTGAGATTGGAGATAACGATACCCTCTCGGCCATTGTAGCATCCCTGATCAATGCGGATATGCTGCTTCTTTTGTCGGACATTGACGGCCTCTATACCGATGATCCCAGACAAAACCCGGATGTGAAATACATCGAGGTGGTGGAGGAACTGACGGAGGAACTGATGAATATGGGGAAGGCTTCCACCGGAAGCAGTGCAGGTACCGGCGGTATGCTCACCAAACTGCAGGCGGCCAAGATCGCAAACAGTATGGGTGTGGATATGGTCATCGCCAACAGCAGGGATATCAAAGTGATCCACCGGATATTGAGCGGCCAGAATATTGGCACCTTATTTAAGGCCCACAGGGACGATCAATTTGACCTGCCCCTGTATGTACAGCAGATGCACAAGAATTAGCAACGTATTATGCGCGCAGGAGGACAAGTCCTATGACAGTGGAAGAGATGACAAAACGAATCAATGAACTCTATCATAAGTCCCAGGCGGAAGGATTGTCCGAGGACGAAAGAGAAGAGCAGCAGAAACTGCGCCAGGCTTACGTGGCCAATGTGCGTGCTAACTTAAGGGGCCAGCTTGATAATATCTCCATCGTGGAGAAAGATGGCACGATCACCAATCTGGGGGATAAGAAAAAATTTGGCAGATAAAAGGAAACAGGTTGTCCGTAAAGAATCCCTGCAGATGCGGGATGCACTCACCGAACAGGAGAGGAACGGCCGCAGTCTGGAAATTGTGAAAAAATTAACCTCTCTTAGCTGTTACCAAATGGCGGATGTACTGCTTACCTATGTCGGCTATCGCAGTGAGGTGGATACTCTGTGTTTGATCCGTCAGGCTCTCTTAGAGGGAAAGCGAGTTTTTGTGCCCAAAGTGCAGGGCATGGAGATGGAATTTTATTGGATTACGGATATATCAGAACTGCAGA
>CAYUKT010000055.1:9106-10864 GCA_964445285.1 uncultured Bacteroides sp.
TATTGTGTATGCCGGGTGCCGCCTTTGACAGAAAACGTCACAGGATCGGCTATGGCGGCGGTTTCTTTGACCGTTATCTGGAAAGACTTGCTGCTTATCGGAGAGAAGGCCTGATACAGCTTACCACCATAGCTCTCGCCTATGCCTGCCAGGTATGGGAAGAAATCCCCTGGGAATCCCACGATGTGCTGCCAGATATGGTACTGACAGAACAACAAATCATAGAGTAAGGAACTAAGGAGCTGTCATGCGGCATTCTCAAAGACAAACCCGCTTGGCATTAGATGTTAAGATGTCATAGTACGATATTCATGGAGGAGCAAATGATACAGGAATATTTAAACGATTTAGGCCGTCAGGCCGTAGATGCCAAACAAAACTTACAGAGACTGACCACGGCGCAGAAAAACCATGCTTTAGAACAGGCAGCATCAGCCCTTGTCAAGGAACAGGACAGGCTTCTTGCCGCCAATGAAAAAGATTATCAGAAAGCCAAAGCCTCCGGTATGGCGGAAGGTCTTCTGGATCGTTTGCAGCTTACCCCGGCACGGATAGAATCCATGGCGGAGGGACTTACGCAGATTGCGGCTCTGCCCGATCCCGTGGGGGAGATCATGGAGCATTTTGACCGTCCCAATGGTCTGCACATCGATAAAGTACGGGTGCCCATGGGTGTGATCGGCATCATATATGAGGCCCGTCCCAATGTGACGGCGGACGCCTTTGGCCTGTGTTTTAAGACCGGCAATGCTGTGATCCTGAAAGGCGGAAAAGATGCTTTTTACTCCAATCAGGCAATCACAAAAGTGCTTCAGGAAGCCCTGGAAGGGGAAGGAATCTGCAGACAGGCTGTCCAGCTGATCGAAAATAATGACAGAGAGGTGACGACCGCTTTCATGCGTCTTAACCAGTATGTGGATGTGCTGATCCCCAGAGGCGGCGCGGGATTGATCCGTTCCGTGGTGGAGAACAGTACGGTGCCGGTGATCGAGACAGGCACCGGCAACTGCCATATCTATATTGATGAGGCAGCGGATCTGGAGAAGGCTATTCCCATCGTCCTGAATGCCAAGACACAGCGGATCGGTGTCTGCAACGCCTGCGAGTCCCTATTAGTCCATCAAAAAATTGCCGATCTTATCCTGCCGGCGCTGGGAAAGGCATTGCAGGATAAGAAAGTGGAGATTCGTGGGGACCAAACGGTTCAGGAACAGATCCCGGGAGCCGGTCCTGCCACAGAAGAAGATTATGGCCGAGAATATCTGGATTTGATCATCTCCATGAAAACAGTGGCATCCCTGGAGGAGGCGATCGCCCATATCAATCGTTATAACACCGGGCATTCTGATGCCATCATTACCCAGGATAAAGCCAATGCGGAACAATTCTTAAGGGAAGTGGATGCCGCCTGTGTGTATGTGAATGCTTCCACTCGTTTTACGGACGGTTTTGAGTTCGGTTTTGGGGCAGAGATCGGTATCAGCACCCAGAAATTACACGCCCGCGGACCTATGGGGCTTAAGGAATTGACTTCCTATAAATATCAGATCACCGGGAACGGACAAGTACGAAAATAATAGGTTTCTATTTGGCAAAATCTCACTAAAAAATGCGAAGTTTTTTGGTGAGGTTTTTATACATATTAACAAAAGTGTTTGCTTTTTTTTCCCCAATAAATATGATATAATAATTGCGTATTTATATAGGGCAGACTGTCTGAAAACTTAGCGCAGTCTGATGTGATAACAGGGTAAATAC
>CAYUKT010000056.1:0-10793 GCA_964445285.1 uncultured Bacteroides sp.
CCTGCCAGTACGTTCTTGTAATCTTCCAGATTCTTTTCCAAAAGTGTGGGGGTATCCAATCCATAAGGGCATTTCTCCTTACACTGGTTACAGTGCAGGCAATTTTCAATCTTCATCATCATCTCCTGGCCTTCGGGACTTAAATGTCCTGCGGAAGGAGAACGGCGAAGCAACAGGGACATTCTCGCACAGGTATTGATCTCAATTCCCACTGGACACGGCATGCAATATCCACAGCCTCTGCAGAACTCACCCAAAAGTTCCTCCCTGTCCTTCCTGATCAGCTCTTCTATCTTTTCCGTCATAACCGGCGGATTCTCAATGAAAGATAAGAACTCATCCAGCTCCGTCTCTCTCTGTACACCCCAGATAGGCAGTACATTGTCATACTGCGCCAGATACGCATAAGCCGCCGCCGAATTGGTGATCAGGCCCCCGGATAATGCTTTCATGGCAATAAAGCCCATATCCGCCGCTTTACACTTCTCTACCAGTTCAATATCTTTCTCCGTAGCCAGATAACAGAAAGGGAACTGTAGTGTCTCGTAAAGCCCGCTGTCAATCGCCTCATGCGCCACCGCCAGACGATGATTTGTGATGCCGATATGGCGGATTTTCCCCTGTTCCTTTGCCTGCAGTGCTGCGTCATAAAGGCCGCTCTCATCTCCCGGTTTCGGACAAAACGCCGGATTGTGGAACTGGTAAAGGTCAATATAATCCGTCTTTAATTCTGACAGACTGGTCTCCAAATCCTTCCAGAAGCCTTCCGCATCCTTTGCCCCTGTCTTGGTGGCAATGAATATTTTCTCTCTCATGCCTTCAAAGGCAAGTCCCACTTTATGCTCACTGTCCGAATACCACCGTGCCGTATCAAAAAAGGTCATTCCATTCTCATAAGCCTTACGAAGAAGGCTCACTGCCTCTTCATCCGATATTCTCTGAATAGGCAATGCCCCAAAGGCATTTTTATTTGTCACGATCTCTGTCTTTCCCAGTCTCACTGTCTGCATAATATTCTCCTTTTCAATCATTACTGTCCTGCACCGCCTACATACTGCCGGAAACCATTTATACATCGTCTGCCTTTACCGCCGGAGTCTCTACACAGCCTATAGATCCCCACCGGAACCAAAACCTGAACCGTCATAACTGCCCAATGTCCCGGACAGGCCGCACCAATTACAGGTAAAATGGGAATCATTCCCATTATGGCAGTTCAATTTGCCACAGTTACAGATTACAAAATCCTTAGTCCGACAATAAGGACAGCCTGGATACTCTCTGTCAGGAACGATCTGCCCAACAATCTTTGTCTGGTCATAGTGCTCCCTCTTCGCGGCCGCCTCCTTTACCGGAAACGCCCAGGTATATTTCCATCCGTCTTCCAGCTTTTCGAAGCGGACCCCATAAATATTTCTCCCCTCTTTACATTTACACAAGGCAATCCTTGCTTCCATTTTTGCAACCTCCGCTTCTTTCCAAACGCATGAGTTCCTATCATCTCACATACCATAACCAGTCCTGACTTCCTCATGCATTACGATACCACCCCATACGCAGGTTCAAACCTGCGGCATTTCATAGACAAACAAGGCCGTGATATCGTCACCGCTTCCTAATTCACTGGTCTCCTGAAGCCATGTTTTCAACTGATCGGAGACGGCTTTTGCACCGTGCTCCCGAAGCAGAAGATAATAATCCATGCAGGTCTTCTCAAATTCCTCATCATTTTTATAACTGTTGGAAAGGCCATCCGAGGAGAGCATATACATGACGGGCAGCTGCTCCTTTTCTTCCCGCTTCCTGATCAAAGTGACCGCCTTTTTCCAGGACTCCGCCTTGCTCAAGGAATGTGTCTCCGTGCCAAGAATCTTATCTCCCTCAATGATATGATATACCCCGTTTTCTGACACCTTTACAATATCCCCGTCACCCAGCTGGAAAGCAAAGAAAAAATCTTCTGTGAGCACCAGTCCCAGCAATGTACTGCCATATAGTTTACAAACTGCCTCTTTTTTCTTGTCCTGCTCTGCCTCCGGAGGGATTTCCCGCTTGGATTTGGTATGAAGCCGCAGAATCCTGCGTTTCCATTCCGCATCAATCTCCTGCGCTAACTTGGTATCGCCCTCCCGCTTTAAAAAAGTAAAGAGCATCTCCGGCTGTCCGGCATAGGTATCCAGATAATCCCCCAGTATTTTACAAAACACATTGACCGCCGCATCGGAACCCGTCTTGCTGTATGGGCAGGAATCACTTCCATGACCGTCCGCCACCGCCAGGATTACTGTGCCTGAATCCTTGACGACCTTTTTAAGACTGTCCTGACACTCCCTGCCGCTCCGTATATGAGATGCGCCCTGTACAGATGTCCCGAATACATTTTGTATCATAAACTGCATCCTTTCTACCAGACGTCACCTTCTTCAATATCATCCAGATCCGGAAGCCTGCCGCCCATATCCACGATAACTGGCGCAGCCTCCTCCTGTCCTGCCGTATCCGCCGCAATACTTGCCGGTGCAGACACCAGGGAAGCCGCTGTGGACGCCCATTTGATCATCTTAGTGAGGGCCGCCGCGTTATTGGCCTGCAATACCAGTTCTTTATTTCCCGTAAACTCTTCCAAAACGGCATCATCCGCATCCTGTCCGATGGAGATGGCAATCTTGACGGCCTTCTTGCCCCAGGGCAGTTTCTTCAACTCCGCCAGCGCCTTTTTATAATCATCCGTGGGCTGTCCATCAGACAAAAGCACCAGCACGGGCGGAAGCGCCCTGTCCGACATTGGGGGAATGGTAAGCTGCGCTGCCAAAAGTTCAAAGGCTTTGCCCAAATCGGTCACGCCCACAGCTTCCAGATCATCCCAGGCAAAATCCTCCACCTTGACGGGATTGCTGGTCACCCAGGATGCCCCGGTGGAAAATTTCAAAGTCCGGATCATCAGCTGTGCGTTAGGATTATTTTCCGCCGCCGAAACCATCTCCGGTATAGTGGACTGAATGGCGTGATTCACCGTTCCAATCTTCTCACCGTACATAGAACCGGAACAATCCACAATCCAAAAAAAATGAAGCGGTCTGCTGGCCAGTTCTCCTCCCGGTCTTTTCATTGTTCCCATAATCGTTCCTCCTTCACTTTACGCTTCCACACATCTGATCTGCTGTGCCCTGGCATATTGCATTGCATAAGAACCCATATTACACCGGATCGTAAAACTCTCATGCCTCTCATGTGGTTCCCCAAAGGTTTTCAAAAACCCAGTCCCTTTTCCGCCGCCGATCTCGACAACGGAATCCGGTATGTATATACTTTCCAGGCATTTACATCCTGCAAAGGCGCCTTCTTCTATGCCAGTTACTCCCTCCGGCAGATCAACTGTCTGCAGGACATCACAGCCCTCAAATGCCGATATCCTGATAGCTTCCAGTTCCTGTGGGAATACCACTTCCCGCAGGCTTGTGCACCAGCGGAACGTATTTTCCCGTATTTCCTTTAACTTGGCCGGCAATACAGCCCGCTTAAGCTGCCCACAGCCGGCAAAGCTGTTCTCCCCGATATATTTCACGCTGTCCGGTACAATAATCTCCACCAGCCCGCTGTATTCAAAGGCGCCCTCATATTTGGTCAGACTGCCCAGGATTTTGGGACAGCCTG
This sequence comes from uncultured Bacteroides sp., assembly GCA_964445285.1. GTDB lineage: Bacteria > Bacillota > Clostridia > Lachnospirales > Lachnospiraceae > UBA3282. The sequence goes on from CAYUKT010000056.1 coordinate 3,655, forward strand.
TGGAATCCGTGTTCCCGATACACCGCAAAGACTGCGGCAGCACCACCTCTTTTAATTCCCTGCAATTCAAAAACACGCCGTTTCCCAAGATCTCGATGCCTTCGGAAATCACGATTTTTTCAATCCCTACACAGCCTTTAAAGGCATAATTCCCGACCGCACATACCTTTTTCCCTTCAATGATATTGGGAATCACCACCTCAGGCTCGTCAAAGTCAGCAAATTTCAGGATCTTAAGTCCCCTGGGCGTCTCTTCATATTCATATATACTGCTGCTCTCACAGGGAACCCACTCTTTTTCGTTGGCAGACTCTTGTCTATTCACCGAAACCGGCCGCTCTTTTGTTTCATCCATTGACAGACCCATGGCATTTACCCACGCTGTGACAGCGGCCTCTGCACTCTTCGCCCTGATGTCATACCCCAGCTCAATGGATCTGGCAAACCGGTGCAGCGTCATTTTATCAATCTGCTTAAAACTTCTCATCTCCTGCACAATACCCTCATCGAAGGCAATCAGCAGCAGATTCCTTTTCCTTCTGTCCTGCGGAAAAAAGTCCAAAAGAAGAGCCTGCAGCTTCCTTCTGTCAGAAAGTGCATCGGGATAGTCCTGTATCATACCCGCCAAAATCTTATCATCTTCCATACCTGCTGTCATGCTCCTCAATAGAATTCTCCCGTCAGCTGCCCGAAGTCAATCTTGGTATCTTTGACGATTGCCGCCGACCGGCCCTGCGGCACGGGAACCTGCGTTCCATCCGCCTTTATGTATGTCCAATTCTCCCCGGACAAGTTTCGGATCCCCCATAATTTCGGATTACTGGGATTCTGCACCACCTCACCGATAATGGTATCCATATCATAATTTCCCTCAATATGATGTTTATATAACTTCGTATTGGACAGCAGTAATATGGTGCTCCTGCCGATCACAATCTTAGGCGGAACCATCACCGCTTTCTGACATCCCCAGCAGGTATGCGCTGCGCCATCTGCTTCTTTTTGCGCATCATAAAACACCTCACACCCGCAATTCGGACAGGTGATAATGCCGGACATAAGATTTGCGAAAGTTTCCATCCATTTGCCTTCTGTGATCCGGCGATTGGGTTGCTCAAGTCCTACAGTGAAGGATGTGGTAAACAGATCCCTCAGCTGCTGCGGATACAGATCCCAGAAAATAATGGCATTATCCTGATAACCGGCAAGAGGTCTGTTGTCTTTATTATCTGGATCAAAGATAAACAGGGGATCCGTGCCGTACAGCATATTCATGGCATGAATATCCATGCATTTGATCTTGGCCTCTCTCCTGCCCTCCAGAGGATGGTTCAACATAAACATATAAAAAAGCAGGACTGCCAAGGAAAACAAATCCGTATTTCTGGAAGGCTTTGCTTTACCCGTCACTATTTCCGGTGCCATAAACCGCGGCGTACCATACACCCCGGTCTTCGCCCCATTGTAAGAAACATTATCATTATCGCAGATCAGGACATCTCCCGTATCGGGATCAAAGAAGACATTACCAAAAGAGATATCCCGGTAACTGTATCCTTTTCCATGCAGCGCGTGATACCCCTTTGTCAGATGGTAAGCAGCCCTGCACAAACAATAAAAGGAGGGCTCCGCCTTTCTCTTCATCATATCCACAATGCTTCTGTAATTTTTCGGACGCAGGGGCATAATGTAGCCGAAAGATTCCCCATACGTTCTGACGATCATATCCTGCGGCCACAGGAAAGAAGCATCCGGCGGACCGCTCTGGATAAGGTTATCCAGGATTTCCTTCTGATTCTTAGTAGCCGTATTTTTATAATACCATTTCAGGGCATATAGCTTATACTCGGCTTCTACCGAATATACTTCCCCCTGTCCGCCGGCACCTAGCAGCTGTTTGACCGTATAAACACTGCCGCTTTCAGAGGTCAGGATAGTTCCACTTCTCAGCTGTCCTTCCATGCCTGTATTCTCCCTGTCTTCTACACGATTGCTTTCTTCGGACACTTCTCTTTACAAGCCCCGCACCCGATACATTTTTCCTGATCGATGGTCGCATGGAACTCTTCAATCGTCACCGCCTCCGCCGGACAGTTCCGCTTGCACAGCTGGCACCCGATACAGCCCACATCGCAGGCTTTCATGGTATCCGGTCCCTTCTCCCTGGAACTGCAGGCCACCACATATTTGGCATCATAAGGAATCAATTCGATCAGATGCTTCGGACAGACTGCCACACACTTGCCGCAGGCCTTGCAGGCTTCCTTATCCACCACTGCCACCCCATTTACCACATGGATAGCATCGAACGGACATACCTGCACACAGGTGCCGAATCCGAGACAGCCGTCATTACATGCCTTAGGTCCGCCGTTTGGCACAAACGCCAACATCCGGCAGTCCTCTATGCCCGTATAGTCATAATCCATACGGGTACGTTCCTTATCTCCCTGACACTTTACAAAAGCTACCTTGCGCACGCTCTCACCGGCCTCCACGCCCATGATCTGCGCCACCTGGTTTCCCACCTTCTCGCCGCCCACCGGACAGGCATTGGCAGGCGCCTCGCCTTTCACGATAGCCGCCGCCAGGCCGGAACACCCTGCATAGCCGCAGCCACCGCAGTTGTTACCGGGAAGGACACCCAGTATAGCCTCTTCCCGCTCATCCACTTCCACTTTAAATTTGATACCGGCCACCCCCAGGAACAATCCCACAAACAGACCGACTGCCCCCACTACCATTGTGGCTATCAAAATTCCGGTTATATTCATAGTAATAACCATGCTCCTTTCTCACACTATAGAAGTCCCGAAAATCCGCAGAACGCGATTGCCATCAGTCCCGCCGTCACCAGCACGATCGGCATACCCTGGAAAGACTCCGGTATGTCGTTGTGCGCCATCTTCTCCCGGATGCCTGCAAGAATCACAATGGAGATTGTAAACCCAACCGCCGTTGCAAATCCGTTGACTATTCCAGTCAGTATTCCGTAATTCTTCTGTACATTGGTAAGCGCCACACCGAGCACCGCACAGTTGGTTGTGATCAGCGGTAAATACACGCCCAGGGACTGATACAGGCTGGGAATAAATTTCTTTAAAAACATCTCCACGAACTGTACCAAAGCCGCGATCACCAGGATGAAGACGATGGTCTGCAGGTAAGTGATGTTAAAGGGTACCAGAATAAACTGGTAAATAGCCCCTGCCACCGCCGATGCCAGTGTGATGACGAAGATAACCGCCACACCCATGCCGGTTGCCGTGTTGGTCTTTTTGGATACCCCCAGGAACGGGCATAAACCAAGGAACTGGCTTAAGACCACGTTATTGACCAGAGAGGATGCGATCAATATCACCAGTAAATCTTTAATCATTCTTTGTATCCTCCTCTCCCGCTTCTTCATCTACGATTTCTTCAATCTCTATTTCTTTGCGTACTTTTGAAGGCTTCTCATCAATGAGCCGCTTGGCACATCCCGTATCGGAACAATTCAGACAGTCATTGCCGCAGCCTGACTGAATCTTTGACATATCCTTACCCTTGCGCTCGCCGATGATCTTGACCTTATTCTGGATTGCCGTCAGCACCGCCAGCACGAAAAACGCGCCCGGCGCCATGATAAAGATACTCACCGGTACAAAACTCTCCGGCATCACCCCGATGCCAAATAAAGTGCCCGCGCCCAGAAGCTCCCGCACCGCACCGATACAGGTCAGGGCCACGGAAAATCCAAGCCCCATACCGATGCCGTCAAAAAGAGAGGGAATCACCGGACTCTTATAAGCATAGGCTTCCGCCCGGCCTAAGATAATACAGTTCACCACAATCAGCGGAATATAAATGCCCAGCGCATCGTACAGGAAAGGAATAAATCCCTGTAATAACAGTTGCACCATCGTCACAAAAGAAGCGATGATCACGATAAATGCCGGGATTCTCACCTTATCCGGTATGATATGCCGCAGCATCGAGATAAACACATTACTCAGAGCCAACACCACCATAGTGGTAAGGCCCATGCCCAGACCATTGATCGCCGAAGTGGTAACCGCCAGTGTAGGACACATGCCAAGCATCAGCACAAAGGTAGGGTTCTCTTTTACGATACCATTTACAAGCCGTTCTTTTACACTATTCATTCCCACTACCTCCCTTCAACTGTGTCTGGAAATAGTAAAGTCCTGCATTGACTCCATTGGTCACTGCATTTGTCGTGATGGTGGCACCGGAAATCGCATCCACCTGATTCTCCGCTGCAGCGCCATTCTTGGTATATTCAAATTTCTCCACATTCTTATTTGCAAACTGCGGTTTCAGGACTTCCTCCGCCCGCATACCCAGGCCTGCCGTCTCGGAAATCGAGAGGATGGAAATCCCATTCACCGTGCCGTCCATACACACACCCACGCTAAAACGGATATCTCCGCCATACCCTTCTTTGGTGGTCACAGTCACTACATAGCCCAGTGTCTCTCCGGTGCTGTCCTTAGCAACCATCACTTCATCTATTGTTTCCTGTCCATACCCGGCGCTGTTCCATGCCCCCTCATCCACAGCTGCAACTTCTACCGCCTCAAAAGATGCATCCGCAAAATCCGCAAACACTTCCTGACAAGCTTCTTGCTTCGCTTTCGCCTCCTGCAACGCGATCGGCTCCTTCGTCACCTGATAGACAATTCCCAAAAGCAGACCGGCAATCAGTGTGATCGCCACCATGATACCGGTGTTTTTCATCATTTCTTTCATGCCCTCTCTCCTCCTTTACCAAATGCTTTCGGAAGAGTAACCTTCTCGATTAACGGCACTAAGAGATTGCCGATGATGATCGCATAAGATACCCCCTCTGCGGAAGGTCCGAAAATCCGAAAGATTCCCGTGAGGATTCCCAGCAGGATACCATATACATACTGTCCTCTCTTTGTGATCGGCCTTGTCACATAATCCGTGGCCATAAAGAATGCGCCTAACATCAGACCTCCGCCCGCAAGATGCGCGGATATGTAAGGCCAATCCAGCCCACGGCCGCCAAAGAGACTGATAAAAATGACCAGACTCACAATGTAGCTGCCCGGGATCCGCAGGTCAATGATGCCAAATAAGATCAGGATGCAGGCACCGATCACGATTGCCACCATGGATGTCTCACCGATGGTTCCCGCAGTACGGCCGATCACCATATCCAATATATCCACCGCCTCACCGCTCTTCAAATTCGCCAGAGGCGTAGCTCCCGTATAGGCATCACAGTCAAAGTTCGTCATAATGGACGTAAAGGAAATCAACAGGAAACATCTCGCGCCCAGCGCCGGGTTCATGAAATTCTGTCCCAGACCGCCAAACAGCATCTTCACTACCAAAATCGCGAACACGCCGCCCACCACGCCGATCCACCAGGGTGCGGATACCGGCAGGTTCATGGCCAGTAACAATCCTGTTACCACTGCCGAATAATCTCCTATGGTCACCTTTTTCTTACAAATCTTTTCAAAAGCAAATTCCGTCAGCACCGTGGATGCCACGGTCACCAACATCAATATCAGCGCTTTCAATCCAAAATTATAGATACCAAAACCAGCCGCCGGAAGAAGGGCGATCACCACGGTAAGCATAATACTACTGGTGGTGGACTTGGATCTGACATGAGGATTGGAAGACACTTTCATTAAATCGTTCATCTCTTCAGTCTATGCTCCTTTCTTCCTACTTTTTCTTCTTTGCAAGCTGCATTTTACGCATGGATTTGATCATTTGCGTCAAAGGCCGCTTGGCCGGACACACAAAGCTGCAGCAGCCGCACTCACAGCATTCCATTCCGTTGTGGGAAAGAAATTCTTCTTCCTCATAATGTTCCGCAAAATCCGCTAACATCCTGGGCACCACCCGTCCCGGACACACTTCCACACAGCGGCCGCAGTTGATGCAGGCACTTGGTTCCATACGGGACACATCATCCTCCGTCAGACACAAAAGCGCCGAAGCCGTCTTGGTAGTTGGCACATCCAGATCAAAGATGCCAAATCCCATCATCGGCCCGCCGGAGACAATTTTCACGGGATCCTTCTTAAAGCCTCCCGCCTCCTCCACCAGTTCATGATAATTTGTCCCAATCCGCACAATGAAGTTGCGGGGATCTGCAATGGCATCACCGGTCACCGTCACGATACGATGCATCAACGGCTTGCCCTCGATCACTGCATGATAGATTGCCACTACCGTATCCACATTATTGACCACACAGCCCGCATCCGCCGGAAGCATGGAAGAATTGATGGCCCTGCCTGTGGTGGCATAGATAATCTGCCGCTCCGCTCCCTGCGGATACTTGGTCTTTAATGCCTTAACGCTGATACGGGGCTCATCCTTGGTAAGCTCTTTTAATATTTCGATACAGTCCGGCTTGTTATCTTCCACCGCCAGGATTCCCCTGGCGTTCTCGAACAGCTGCAGGGAAACCTTAAGGCCGCCGATCAGCTTCTCCGGCTCTTCTATCATCCTGCGGTAATCCGAAGTCAGATAAGGCTCACATTCCGCACAGTTAGCGATCACATAGTCAATCTTTTCCGGCTCCTTGGGAGAGAGTTTGATAAATGTAGGAAATCCTGCGCCGCCCATACCCACGATACCGGCCTCTTTCACGCATTCAATGATCTCCTCCCTGGTCATCTCTTCAAGAGGCTTTCGCTTCGGATACTCCACTTCCTCATAAAGTCCGTCATTTTCGATGACAATGCTCATCACATTGTCTCCGGTAACCACACGCCTAGGCATGATCCCCTTCACTGTACCCGATACAGTCGCATAGATCGGTGCGGATACAAAACCGCCAGCCTCCGCGATCAACTGCCCGGTCAGCACCCTGTCCCCTTTCTGAACGACAGGTTTGGCCGGCGCCCCGATATGCTGGGACAGCGGATACACCAGATCTCCTTTGGGCAGCACCGCCTTGATGGGCTTATCCTTAGACAATTCCTTGCCATCATAGGGGTGTATGCCGCCATGAAATGTTAGTTTTGCCATACTTTCCCTTTTTACCTCCTGCTATAATATACCATTCATGGACGGGTTCCTGTTAGAAACACATCCGCAATAACCTTCCTTTATAAATATACTATTTTTCGACGAAAAAAACTACT
>CAYUKT010000057.1:0-10732 GCA_964445285.1 uncultured Bacteroides sp.
ATCAGCAATTTTTTGAGCAATGCAGTCAAATATACCGATAAAGGTACGGTTACTTTTACACTGTCGGGTAGAACGGAAGCAGATTGTGCCATCCTGCATTTCATGGTGAAGGATACGGGAATTGGAATCAAGCAGGAGAATATGTCCAAGCTGTTTCTGGCTTTTGAGCGTTTCGATGAGATGAAGAACCGGTATATTGAGGGGACAGGTCTCGGCATGAACATTTCGGCACAAATATTGAAACTGATGGGAGCCGATCTGAAGGTGGAAAGTGTCTATGGGAAGGGGAGCAGTTTCAGTTTTGATCTGCGCCAACGGATTATTGATGGGGAACCCATCGGCAGTTTTCAGGAGCGAGCCAGAAAGGCCGCCATAGAGCATGTCTATCATACCAGTTTTACAGCGCCGGAAGGGGAGATTTTGTTAGTGGATGATAATCGTGTTAACAGGAAGGTATTCTGTGGTCTGCTGAAACAGACCAAAGTACAGATTAAAGATGTAGGAAGTGGAATGGAATGTCTGGAAGAGGTCAGAAAGAAACATTATGATGTCATTTTTCTGGATCATATGATGCCGGAGATGGACGGTATGGAAACGATGAACAGGATGAAACAGATGCCGGACAATCAGTGTAATGATACACCAGTTGTTATGTTGACGGCGAATGCGATCATGGGGGCCAGGGAGAATTATCTGGCGGCAGGATTTGATGATTTTCTGGCGAAACCTATTGAACAGGATAAGCTGGATAAGATTATGCTGCAGTGGATGCCGCCGGAGAAGATACAAAGCAGTTATGCCGGAACTGATCCGATGTGACAGAAAAGCAGAGAAAAGCTGATTTATATAAAATAATGGGTACAAGGAGGACAGTATGAAAGAAAATCTTAAGATCAAGGTGGAGGCACCTATTTATACAGTGGTATCGGGTGTCACTTTTGCGCAGGTGGATTCCTGGTTCGGACACACAAGAAGGGATTTGAAGATGGATATCGTCTACCCGGAAGATAATACCAGGAAGTATCCATGTATTGTCTGGATCTGCGGCGGTGCCTGGGCAGTTATGGACAGATCGGCGCATCTGGCTTATCTGACACAGCTCGCAAGAAGCGGCTTTGTAGTGGCCAGTGTGGAATACCGTACGACCAATGAGGGGATCTTTCCGATACAGCTTCAGGATGTGAAGGCTGGGATCCGTTATCTGAAAGCGAACAGTGAACGTTACCGTATTGACAGAGAACATTTCGGGGTGATGGGAGAATCGGCAGGCGGTTATCTGACGGCGATGGCAGCCTTGGTGGACGATAAGATTTATGATGTGGGTGCATTTACGGAATATTCCAGTAAAGTACAGGCGGCCTGCCCATGGTATCCGCCGGCAGATGTGACTTCTTTCCCGTATCCGTCAGCAGAGAAGGCGGCTGCTGCGCCGGAGTCTTTACTGCTTGGACAGAATGTGGCCCTGAATCAGGAGGAAGCAATAAAAATCTGTCCAGTAACCTATGTGACGAAAGATGCACCGCCCTTCATGATCATACATGGCAATCAGGATAAAACAGTGCCTTTCACACAGGGAGAACTTCTGCATGATAAGCTGGATGCGGCAGGTGCAGATGTGCAGCTGCTTGTTTTGGAAGATGCGGACCATGCGGATGTCCGGTTTTTCCAAGAGGAGATTTGGCAGAGGATCATTGCCTTTTTCCAGGATAAGCTGGGAACAGAGAGAGAATGAGAGAGGAAACAGATGAATTATTATTTGGTAGATTTTGAGAATGTAAAAAAGGATGGTCTGGATGGTATACACAAACTTGGTAAAGAGGATAAGGTATGTATTTTTTACAGTAAGAATGCGGACAGTATCACTTTTGACCAGCATAGGCGTATCATAGAGTCCCAGGCGACCATCGAGTTTTGTAAGGTGGAAGTGGGGAGCAAGAATGCATTAGATTTTCAGTTAGCTACCCAACTGGGATATCTGATCGCCAACAGGAGCGCAGAGCAGTATTTTATTGTGAGCAAGGACAAGGGGTTTGATATTTTAAGCGGCTACTGGAAAAACCGCAGTGTGAATGTGACGCTCATTGCTGATATTACCGGACGCAGCCATAATCAGGAGGTGGAAGAGACAAGAGCCAAACTGAAAGAACTTCTGAAAGACGAGGAAGATGTGGATGTGGATGACATACAGAAAATCATGCAGCAATATAAGACGAAGCAGGGTATCAGCAATGCGCTGATGAAGAAGTATCCCAGCAAAGATAATAAGAAATCCAGTAAAATATATAAGACGATCAAACCACTCCTTGCCGACAAAAAAGGAAGCTGACGCAGCAGAGTATTTGTGCAGATACAGGGAATACTGTTATTTATATGGAATCAGGAGGAAACATTATGAAAAAGAAAATGAAGACAATTTTGGCAATGGGTATCATTGTGGTGATGACAGGATTAGGATGCTGTTCCTGCGGCGGGCAGGGCAGCTCCTCTGACAATCTGGAGGGAAGCCTGAGCGAGATCATGGCGTCTTTATATGAAAAGGCCGAACTGGAGCAGGATTTCAGGGATGCGCTTGATGGTTTTGAGACTTATGAACTGACGGACGAGTTGGAAGTGTCGATTCTGGGAACAGATGAGATTACTTATCAGGAGGGCGTGGTTTCTATGCCGATGATGTCATCCATCGCTTACCAGTGTGTGTTGCTGCGGGTGGAGGAGAGTGATGTGGATACGGTCAAACAGGCTCTTAAAGATAATGCCAATCCGGATAAATGGGTATGTGTCAGTGCGGAGACCACATTGATCGAGAGCCGTGGAAATGTGATCTTCTTTATCATGAGCGGCAAGGATATCGCGTATGCCCTGAACAGCGCGTTCCAGAATCTCTAGAAGACTTTACAATATATCTGCGAAGCAGACTCGGTATAAAAAGCCCTGCAAGGTCATCAGACCAGGCAGGGCTTTATCTTTATGGTATAGGAAATCCCTCCGCTTATTCGAGGCCGCGGAGCGGCACTCGCAATCGAGCTGTGCTCGATTTGTTAATCTTGCGAAGCAAATTTACTTTTTTTAATTAGATTTCACTTCTTTCCAGAGGGCGTTATAGAGGGAATCGCCATCCTCGCCCAGATAGATATAGGTTTCCAGATCATTATACTGGGACAGGTCGGGAAAGGCAATGTCGGAGTTCCTAATGCTCTCATCCTCAATCAGTTCGCGTGCTGCATCATTGGGGGTAGAGTAGGTGATATATTCAAAGTTTTTGAGGGCAATGTCATCACGGCACATGAAATCAATAAATTTCTCGGCATTTTCTTTGTTGGGTGCGTTTTTTAAAATAACCCAGGAATCAATCCAGACATTGGTGCCTTCCTCTGGAATGACATATACCAGATCGGGATTTTCACGTTGGGTGTAGATGGCTTCTCCGGAATAGATCACGCCGATGGCGGCTTCTCCGCCAATCATCTTATCACGCACTTGGTCGATAACGTATGCCTGTACCAAGGGCTTTTGGTCGATCAGGGCATTTTTGGCAGTTTCCAGTTCCATAGGATCCGTGGTGTTCATGGAGAAGCCATTCAGTTTCTCAGCTACCATAAAGGCATCACGGACAGAATCCTGCATGAGGATATTGTCGGTGTATTTTGCATCCCAAAGCTGTGCCCAGCTGGTGATGGGCTCATCCACCATGGTCTTGTTGTAGAGAATACCGACAGTGCCCCAGCAGTAGGGGACGGAATACTGATTGTCAGGATCGAAAGACTGGGACTGCTCGAAATACTGCGCGCCGATATTTTTTCTGGCATTCGGTATGTTATCGAAATTCAGCGGGGCAAGCATATCATTGGCGATCATCTTGCTGATCATATAATCAGAAGGACATACTACATCATAGGAAGCAGCGCCGGACTCTACCTTGGGATACATGACTTCGTTGGTCTCGAATTCGTCATAGATGACTTTGATACCAGTCTCTTCCTCAAATAGTTCTATGGTATCGGGGTCAAGATATTCGCCCCAGTTATAAACGATGACTTCACCATTGGCGCTGCCCTGGGAAGAACCGCAGCCGGACAGTACCATAGGGATGGAGATACCAAGGACAGCTAAAAATATATTTCCTTTTTTAAGTATCATGATTTCCTCCGTTCTAAAACATCTCTGATTCGCAGTCAAATTTATGTATGTGTTTTATTTTAATATTTTAGAGAGTTGATATTTATATAGATTTTGTACTCTTTTGTGCCTTGTTTTTGGCAGGTGCCATATTGACCAGTAACAGCAGGATCAGTACCGTCACAAAAATCAGTGTGGACAAGGCGTACATTTCCGGTTTGATCCCCTTTTTTACTTCCGTATAAATCTTGGTGGACAAGGTATCCACGCCGGCCCCCTTGGTAAAATGGGTGATGATAAAATCATCCAGGGACATGGTGAAGGCCATTAGGAAACCGGAGAGTATGCCGGGTAATAAATCCGGAAAAACCACCTTGAAAAAAGCGGTCGTATGGGAGGCGCCTAAGTCCAGGGCGGCCTCATAAGTACTGGGATTCAGCTGTTTCATGCGCGGCATGATACTTAAGATCACATAAGGGATATTGAAAGTAATGTGTGACAAAAGTATCGTGCCCGGGCCGAAGCGCAATCCCATACTGATAAAGAGGAGCATCAGCGAGATGCCAGTGACAATCTCTGCATTCAACATGGGAATGTTGGTGATTCCCATCAGGATTGTGCGGGATCTTTTTTTCATGCTGACCATGGCCACGCAGGCAACGGTGCCGATGATAGTAGCCACCAGGGCGGAAACAACCGCGATCAACAGGGTGTTGCCGAGCGCCTCTAATATTTCATTGTTCCGGAAAAGGGCGGAATACCATTTGAAGGTAAAGCCGCCCCATTTTGCCCGTGTTTTACTGGCGTTGAAAGACAGTACCATCAAGGTGGCGATGGGTGCATATAAAAAGAGAAAAATCAATGCCGTATAGATATTTTTCATGGTGTTTTTCATAGCATGGATCCCTCCCCATCTTTGTCAAAAACAGCGGATGCGATCATGTTGAGGATGATAAAGATCATCAGCACGATGGAAAGACCGCTGCCCAGATTCCAGTTGGATGTCTGGGTAAATTCCTGTTCGATCACATTGCCGATCAACAGAATCTTACTGCCGCCCAATAGCGTGCTGATTACGAAAGTGGTAAGTGCAGGCACAAACACCATGGTGATGCCGCTGATGATGCCGGGTACCGATAAGGGCAGGATGATACGGAAAAAGGTATATACACTGCCGGCGCCAAGATCTTTGGAGGCATCCAATACGTTTTCATCAATTTTGGACAACACATTATAGAGCGGCAGCACCATAAAGGGAAGGAAATTATATACCATACCCAGAATGATGGCGTAAGGTGTGTTGATGATATTGATGTTTGGCAGATGCAGCAAGTTCAGTATACTGTTGATGACACCGCTTTTTTCCAATAAAGTCTGCCATGCGAGGGTACGTAATAAAAAATTCATCCACATAGGCAGGATAAAGATCAGGATGATAAAACTGTGCTGGTTCACCTTCATATTGGATAAGATCATGGCAAGCGGATAGGCCAGCAAAAAGCAGATCAGGGTGCTGACCAAAGATAGAAGCAAAGAGAGCCACAGGGCCTTTGCGTGTTCCGCTGTTGCTATGGCCGTGATGTTCTCCAAGGTGAAAGCACCGGTTTTATCGGTCAGGCCATAGTAAAAGATCATACCGAGTGGAATGATGATGAACGTGACAGACCACAGCACATAGGGGGTAGAGAGCCATTTGCTTTTAGATGTCAATTGCCACCGCCTCCTCGTCTTCAGATTCCGGTTTGTTCATAATCTGGATATTAAAAGGATCCACCTGGATACCGACTTCCTTACCCACAGGGAAAAGGGTGGTAGAGTGTACCAGCCATTCAAATCCTGCTGCCATGACTTCCATCTCATAGTGGACGCCCTTGAAGATCAGATGGGTGACAACACCCTTTATAGTTCCCTGATCCGGGGCAACCAGATTCACATCTTCCGGACGGATGACCACGTCCACCGGTTTGTTGCGGCCAAAGCCTGTATCCACACAGGCAAAGCGCGTCCCTAAGATGCTGACAAGTTTATCTTCTATCATAGTGGCAGAGATGATATTGCTGTCCCCGATAAAGTCTGCCACAAAAGCATTTTCCGGCTCGTTATAGATGGATTCCGGTGATCCGATCTGCTGGATATATCCCTGGTTCATGACCACGATGGTATCGGACATGGTCAAGGCCTCTTCCTGGTCGTGGGTGACATAGACAAAGGTGATCCCCAGTTCATTTTTCATGCGGATCAGCTCATACTGCATCTCTTGACGCAGCTTCAAATCCAGGGCGCCCAGGGGTTCATCCAGAAGAAGGACTTTGGGTTCGTTGACGATAGCGCGGGCAATGGCAATACGCTGCTGCTGGCCGCCGCTCAAGGAACCTGGCATACGATTTCCATAATCTTCCAGATTTACAAGTTTGAGTGCATAACGGATCTTATCGTCTATGTAACTTTTGGATTTTTTCTTTATTTTCAGGCCGAAGGCAATGTTTTCTGCAATCGTCATATGTGTGAACAGGGCATATTTTTGGAAGACCGTATTTAATTGTCGTTTGTTCGGCGGGATTTTGGTGATATCTGCGCCGTCAAAGATTATCCTGCCGGTGTCCGGACTGGTAAATCCGCCCAGGATACGCAGGGTAGTGGTCTTTCCGCAGCCGCTTGGCCCAAGCAGCGTGACAAATTCATTCTCATGTATGTTCAGATTCAATTCGTCAAGAACCATCTGACAGTCAAAAGATTTGGAGATATCGAAAAGTTGAATCAATTCTTTTTCCATGGGGCAGTCCCTCCTGTGTAAAAATATGATAGCAGAACTATCTTAAAAATTGGGCGGCGTGCTGATCCATAAAAATATGGCACCGTTTTTGCTGCCAGCCTTAATATAATGTTCCGAGTCCGGTGTGAAATAAAAGGCTTCTCCCTTTTTGGCCTTGATGCTGCGATTCCCGACAATGATCGTGACGCAGCCGGAGAGTATGTAGCCGAATTCTTCCCCTTCATGGGGCTGATCCGGATAGGTGGAGCCGTCTGCTTCCAGGGTGACCCGGATAGGTTCCATCATGTTTTTCTGTGCATTGGGGATGATCCATTCTACTTTGTTGTGAAGTTCCGTATCCACTTTTTCAAAAAAATCATCCTTGCCAAAAACAATCTGTTCATCGTCCGCATCGTTGAAGAAGTCTTTTAAGTTAGAGCCGAGGCACTGTAAAATATCGATCAGGGTGGCAATGGAAGGTGATGTCACATCGTTTTCCAGCTGGCTGATAAAGCCTTTGGACAGCTCGCAGCGGTCCGCCAATTCTTCCTGTGTTAGTCCCTTTTTGTTCCGAAGTTCTTTGATTTTGTTACCCAGATCCATCCGGGTGGAATTTGTGTCCATTATTGTCCCCTTAATATCAGTAAAAATAAACTAAAAGTTTACTAAAGCTAAACATGCACTGACACCCATTATACAAGAAAGTAGAGGTATGTCAATGGGAAATTACAAAATACTGCAAATAATGCGAAAACCGGTTAGTCTTTACATCTTTTTGATTCATTGTTATAATGTTGATAGCAGTAAATATACAGGTGATATTTATAGAAAGCGGGTGATCATATGCCAAATGGAGCAGACATTATTAAAGATTATGTTACTGAGTTTTCCAGGCTGCAGGATTGGATGCTTCCCATTAAAGAGGTAGCGCCTGAAACGTATGAATCAATGTATAAACGTTATATAGAATTAAAGGTCACGCTGACAAGCCTGGGGGTTGATCTGGAACAGCTTGACAGGGTAAAAGGGTAATCAGAAGATATTCGAAGTTTAGGAAGCGTAGTGAAGAGGTATAGAGATGGGTCAGGATAAATATGTTGCATATGTGTCCACATACACAGTGGGCAAGGAAGATAATTACGGTATAAAGATCTATGATGTGGATTTGAAAAAGGGCAGGATGACGGAGAAGAATCAGGTGGAGATTACCAATTCTTCTTATATCACGATCTCCCACAATCAGAAGTATCTTTATTCCATCACGGACTTTGGTGTGGAAGCTTACAAGATTCTGCCGGAGGGTGATCTGGAAGTGATCAACGAGGGTTCCATCAATGGAATGAGAGGGTGTTATCTGTCTACAGATTATGAGGATAAGCTTCTTTTTGTGGGTGGATATCATGATGGCAAGATCACTGTGCTCCGTCTGCGGGAGGACGGCGGTATCGGGGAGATTACAGATGAAGTCTATCATAAGGGACTGGGCAGTATCGCGGAGCGTAATTTCCGTCCCCATGTGAACTGTGTGAAGATGACCAGGGATAATCATTACCTGTGTGCGGCAGATCTGGGACTCGACCATGTAAATGTATACCGGGTGGATCATGTAAATGGGAAACTGAAACCCATTGATATGATCCGTAGTGAACAGGAATCCGCACCGCGTCATCTGAAGTTTTCCAAGGACGGCAGGATTCTCTATATCGTACATGAACTGAAGAATTATATTGACGTCTATACTTATGAGGAGATTAACGGTAATCCGGAGTTTGAGAAGATCCAGACCATCTCCACCTTGAATGATTACCATGCCGGCGGTTCGGCGGCCAGTGCCCTGAATATTTCTGAGGATTTCAAGTATTTGACCAGTTCCAATGCAGGTGATAACAGCGCTATTGTGTATAAGATCGATCAGAAGACGGGAATGCTTTCGAAGATATTCTGTCTGCCGATCAGCGGGGATTATCCCAAGGATGCGATCCTTTTTCCGGACAATAAACATCTGGTGTCCCTGAACCATGAGTCCAATACGATGACATTTTTTACGGTGGATCTTAAGAACGGACTGCTTGTCATGAACGGCAAGGAGATTAAGGTAAATCAGCCGAATTGTATTATTTTCCATAAACTTGCCCAGTAGAGGGTATAGCCTGGAATCCTCCCGCATATACATTTACCAGTATATGCAGGAGGTTTTTTTATGGATTTATTACAGAATAGTACATATGACCTGTATAAAGATATACAGCTTAGAACGGGAGGAGAAATATATCTGGGCGTGGTGGGACCGGTCAGGACAGGAAAATCCACTTTCATCAAACGCTTTATGAACCTCCTGGTGCTTCCTTATATGGAAGATGAGAATGAGAAGGAACGGGCACAGGATGAAATGCCGCAGAGCGCCGGCGGTAAGACCATCACAACAACAGAACCTAAGTTTATCCCGAAGGAGGCCGCCCATGTAAAACTGGGTACGGACATTGACGTGGCTGTGCGTTTGATTGACTGTGTGGGATATATGGTGGAAGGCGCTGCAGGCCATATGGAGCAGGATGAGGAGCGTATGGTCAAGACACCTTGGTCGGTGGAAGAGATTCCCTTTACAAAGGCTGCGGAGATTGGTACCAGAAAGGTCATTAAGGATCATTCCACCATCGGGATTGTGGTGACCTGTGACGGTTCTTTTGGGGAACTTCCCAGGGAAAACTTTCTGGAAGCAGAGGAACGTACGATCAAGGAACTGCAGGTAATCGGAAAACCATTTATTGTGCTGCTGAATTCTGCAAAGCCCTATGCGGAGGAGACCAGAATGTTAGCAGATGAGATCAGCGAGAAATACCAGGTGACAGTCATGCCGGTGAACTGCGAACAGTTAAAGAAAGAGGATATCAACCATATCATGGAGAATATCCTTTATGAGTTCCCGCTCACCATGATTGAATTTTATATGCCCAAGTGGGTGGAGATGCTTTCCTGCGATCATAAGATGAAGAAAGATATCATTCAACAGATTAAACAGCTGATGGAGGAACTCAATAATATTCGGGATATCACGGCGGATCACCTGACGATGGAGAGTGAGTATATTAGGAAATGCAAGCTGGACGGCATTAATATGTCGGACGGTAGTGTGCGGATTATCCTGGATGTGGATGATGCCTATTATTACGAGATGCTCAGCGACCTTGTGGGTGAGAATATCGGCAGCGAATACCAGCTTCTGGCAACTTTGCGTGAGATGGCGAAGATGAAGAAAGAGTATGTGAAGGTATTACATGCGTTAGAGGCGGTGCGCTACAAAGGGTATGGTGTGGTGATGCCGGACCGTGAGGAAATCGTGCTGGAGAAACCGGAACTGATCAAGCAGGGAAATAAGTTCGGGGTGAAGATAAAGGCCGAGAGCCCCAGTATCCATATGATCAAAGCCAGCATTGAGACGGAGATTTCCCCGATTGTAGGTACGGAGGAGCAGGCAAGAGACCTGATCCAGTATATTTCCGATACGGGTACCAGTGAGGAGGGAATCTGGGAGACTAATATTTTTGGCAAGACAGTGGAACAGCTGGTCAATGACGGCATTACCGGTAAGATCGCCATGATCAATGAGGAGAGCCAGTCTAAACTGCAGGAAACCATGCAGAAGATTGTCAATGACAGCAATGGCGGCATGGTGTGTATCATTATTTAAGGATTGTGGTTTTAGCATTTCTGTGATAGTTTTAATTAGATAGGAGACCTTTGAGTTGTATTCGAGGTTGTTGTGAAGGAAATCCCAGAAGGAGAGACAACAAAAGATGAAAGAGCGTACAAGAAGGATATGGATGACGATAGTTGGTGTGCTGGTCTGTGGGTTCAGTGTCGGAA
>CAYUKT010000058.1:0-10730 GCA_964445285.1 uncultured Bacteroides sp.
GGAGAAATTTTATTCTGTCGGTAAAATTCCCGGCGGATTCAACAAGAGAGAGGGCAAGCCTTCAGAGAATGCGATTCTGTCAAGCCGTGTCATCGACCGCCCGATGAGACCGCTTTTCCCGAAGGATTACCGCAACGATGTAACCCTCAATAATATGGTCATGAGTGTGGATCCGGCATGCCGTCCGGAACTGGTGGCTATGATCGGTACCGCGATTGCAACCTGTATTTCGGATATTCCATTTGCAGGTCCCTGTGCAATGACACAGATGGGTATGGTGGATGGTGAGTTGATCGTCAATCCTTCCCAGGAGCA
Organism: uncultured Bacteroides sp.; assembly: GCA_964445285.1. Classification (GTDB taxonomy): domain Bacteria; phylum Bacillota; class Clostridia; order Lachnospirales; family Lachnospiraceae; genus UBA3282. Next base: position 316 of record CAYUKT010000058.1, read on the forward strand.
GTGGGATAAGGGTGATCTGAAGATGACAGTGGCATCCACCGCGGAGAAAGTGATGATGATCGAGGCCGGGGCCAATGAGGTGCCGGAAGCAAAAGTGCTGGAGGCAATTTATAAAGCTCACGAGGTTAACCAGACACTGATTGCCTTCATCAATAACATCGTGGCAGAAGTGGGTAAGCCGAAACATACTTACGAGAGCTGTGCAGTTCCCGAGGAGATGTTTGAGGAGATGAAGAAGATTGTGACACCGGAAGAGATGGAGACTGCGGTCTTCACCGATGAGAAGCAGGTGCGCGAGGAGAATATCAAGAATGTTACAGCCAAGCTGGAAGAGGCATTTGCAGAGAACGAAGAGTATCTGGCAGTGCTCGGTGAGGCAGTGTATCAGTATCAGAAAAAGACTGTCCGTAAGATGATCTTAAAGGATCACAAGCGTCCTGACGGCAGGGCGTTAGACCAGATCAGACCTCTGGCGGCGGAAGTGGATATCATTCCGAGAGTACATGGTTCCGCAATGTTTACCAGAGGACAGACACAGATCTGTAACGTATGTACACTGGCGCCTCTGTCCGAGATGCAGAAAGTGGATGGCTTAGATGAGAATATAACAGGCAAGAGATATATGCATCACTATAATTTCCCGTCCTATTCCGTAGGTGAGACCAAGGTCAGCAGAGGACCGGGACGTAGAGAGATCGGTCATGGTGCATTGGCGGAGAGAGCCCTTCTGCCGGTACTTCCATCCGAGGAAGAGTTCCCTTATGCGATCCGTACAGTGTCTGAGACTTTTGAGTCCAACGGCTCTACTTCCATGGCATCCACCTGTGCTTCCTGTATGTCCCTGATGGCAGCAGGTGTGCCGATCAAAAAGATGGTGGCAGGTATCTCCTGTGGTCTGGTGACAGGCGACACGGATGACGATTTTGTACTGCTGACAGATATTCAGGGACTTGAGGATTTCTTTGGCGATATGGATTTCAAGGTGACAGGTACTCATGAGGGTATCACGGCGATTCAGATGGATATCAAGATTCATGGATTGACCAAGCCTATTGTGGAAGGCGCTATTGCAAGATGCCGTGAGGCGAGAGAGTTTATCATGGCCAACTGTATGACACCTGCGATCGCAGCGCCCCGCAAAGAGGTTGGCAAGTATGCGCCTAAGATTATTTCCATCCAGATCGATCCCGATAAGATTGGCGATGTAGTTGGTCAGCGCGGCAAGACCATCAATGAGATCATTGCCCGTACAGGCGTCAAGATTGACATCACAGATGACGGTAATGTATCCGTGTGCGGTACAGACCGTGAGATGATGGACAAGGCGGTGGATATGGTCAAGATGATCACCACGGATTTTGAGGAAGGACAGGTCTTCCAGGGTACTGTGGTCAGCATCAAGGAGTTTGGCGCATTCATCGAGTTTGCACCGGGCAAAGAGGGAATGGTTCATATCTCCAAGATTGCAAAAGAGAGGATCAATCATGTGGAAGATGTGCTCACACTTGGAGATAAGGTGACGGTGGTATGCCTTGGCAAGGATAAGATGGGCAGGATCAGTTTCTCGATGAAGGATGTAGCCCAGAAGTAAATTCCTTCGGAATTAACTTCGCGAGATCCGCTTCGCGGACTCGAATAAGCGGAGGAATTTTCTATACCATAAAAAAGTAAATTTGCTTCGCGGATTCGGATATGCGGAAGATGGTAAAGGAGTCTTTGGTTTGACTGTTTGGTCATGGCAAAGGCTCCTTTTTAGTGGTTTGGATTTCTTATTTGGTGGGTGTCTATCCTTTGGTCTGCCGCTTAGCCTACCACTGTGTGGCGGAGCGGCTGGCTTTTTCTTCGCAGTATTTACAGCGATAGATTTCTTTTTCTTCATCTGCCAGTACGAAGATGTGGGGGAGTTCCTGCTCGATGGAAGTGATACAGCGGGGATTTTTACACTTGATCACGTTGTGTATTTCCTGAGGGAGCACCAGTTCCTTTTTATCAACGATTTCGCCGTCTTTGATGACATTGACGGTGATATTGTGATCGATGACGGCCAGGATATCCAGATTTAAGGTGTTGATGTCACACTCTACTTTCAGGATATCTTTTTTGCCCATCTTATTGCTTCTGGCATTCTTGATGATGGCCACCGTGCAGTCCAGTTTATCCAATTTCAGATGGTGGTAGATGGACAGGCTCTTGCCTGCTTCTATGTGGTCGAGCACGAAGCCCTCCTCGATTTTTCCTACATTTAACATGTTAGCTCCTTTCTATACCTCAATTCCCAGCAGGGTTAAGATTAATGCCATTCTGACGTAGACGCCGTATTGTGCCTGCTTAAAATAGACGGCGCGGGGATCGTCATCCACTTCCACAGAGATCTCATTGACACGGGGCAGGGGATGAAGCACCAGCATATCTTCCCTTGCGGCGGAAAGTTTGTTTTTGTCCAAAATATAGAAATCTTTCAGACGGACATAGTCTTCTTCATTGAAGAACCGTTCTTTCTGCACCCTGGTCATATAGAGGAGATCCAGATTAGGCATACAGTCTTCCAAACGGATCACTTCCTCATAAGCAATGCCCCGTTCAGTCAGCATGTCTGTGATGTAGTCCGGGACTTTTAATTCCGGCGGGGAAATGAAGATAAAGCGGATATCCGGGTATCTGATCAGCGCATTGATCAGGGAATGTACGGTACGGCCAAACTTGAGGTCGCCGCACAGTCCGATGGTAAAGTCGCCCAGACGCCCTTTCAGGGAACGGATCGTGAGCAGGTCTGTCAATGTCTGGGTAGGATGCTGATGCCCGCCGTCACCGGCGTTGATGACAGGGATGCCGGAGCGGCTGGCCGCCACCATGGGCGCGCCTTCCTTGGGGTGGCGCATGGCGCAGATATCGGCATAGCAGGAGACGATGCGGATGGTGTCCGATACGCTTTCTCCTTTGGCAGCCGAGGAGGAAGAAGCATCCGAGAAGCCAAGCACCTGTCCGCCGAGATTCAGCATGGCGGCTTCAAAGCTTAAGCGGGTGCGCGTACTGGGTTCATAGAAGCAAGTGGCCAGTTTTTTCCCTTCACAGGCATGCGCGTATTTGGCCGGATTGGCCTCGATGTCATTGGCCAGATCAAAGAGTTTGTCCAGTTCCTCCACGGTAAAATCAAGAGGGTTCATTAAATGTCTCATATGGGTCTCCATTCCGGAGTGTTTGCGTGATGGTGCGGCGCATTGCTCCTTAGTTGTGATATCTAAAAAAATAGAAGAGAATGAATCTCTTCTATTTAGTATTGCTTATGATTGGTAGGATAATAACTCCTCCACAGATTTTCTTCTGGGTGCAGCAGGTGTCTCGTCAGGATAACCCACAGGAATGAGCGCCACCAGTTCTCGATCTTCGGGAAGCTGCAATAAGGACTCTGCTTCTTTCTGATCGAAGAGTCCAAGGATTACGGAACCAAGGCCTTTTTCATAGGCAGCAAGGCATAAACACTGGGATGCGATACCGGCGTCATACATCTGCCAGCCATCACCACGGGGGGTGCTGAAAGAACCGTCACGTTCGTAGCCGCTGCGGTTTTTGATAATGGTAACTGCCATCAGGACAGGAGCGGCAGCGATAATATCACCGTTGGGAGGGTATATGGTGGTACATTCTCTGGCGATCTGATCTTTCAGTGCGCCTTCTACTGCAATATAGCGGGTAATTTGTGTATGTTTCCAACTGGGAGCGTAGGAAGCGGTCTCGACAATCTCTGCCAGCAGTTCATGGGAAACGGCGTCTGCCTTGAACTTGCGGATACTTCTGCGCCCTAAGATACAATCTTTTGCGGTCATGTGTGTTCCCTCCTTATTATGTGGTGATGTGATCATCAGTATCTATATTTTGTATATCATATCACAAAGGCAGGGGGGATTCAAGTAGAGCAGCGTGATATTTTTAGACAATATAGGGCAAGTGTTTTCCGGGGAACTTGTGAAATGGGATGGGGTATGTTATAGTAAACAGGGAGAATATATCCGGTAAATGGGATTGGAGTTATTTGGAAGGAGAGTATAATATGGAAGAAAACAGGGGACAGGAACCTGAGGTACAGGAAAAGAAGGTACAGCAGAATCCGGAGATGAATGATCGGGAAGAAAATGGGAAAGGGGAAGTCAAGGAATATGTAGAGCGCAAGCGGTGGCTGTTTTTCGGACTGCCTTTTACTTTTACGAAATATACGGTGAATGAACAGGTGATTACGGTTAATGCGGGATTGTTCAGCACAACAGAAAACGACTGTTATTTATATAAGATACAGGATGTGGAGCTGCGTACGAGTCTGATAGAGCGAATCTTCGGACTGGGGACGGTGGCGTGTTTTACAGGTGATAACACCCATCCACAGTTATTTCTGGAGCATATCAAACATGCCAAGGAAATCAAGAATTATATCCTGCATACATCGGAGGAAGCCAGAAGAAAGCGGCGCACGCTGAATACGCTCAATATCGATGCGGATGATGTTGATGAAATGTAGTGTCATGTCATTGTCCGGAAGGTGTTTGTGATGGGTGAGACCGGCGGGTATAGGAATATCAGTCCGGGCGCAGGGTTTCATCGTTTTCCCGTAAAAGCCGTTCGAACAGCAGGCCGGTGACAAACCAGAAAGGCGCGTAGTCAAGGCGGACTACTTTGGCCAGGTTCCAGCGGGAGTTTTCGTAGTTCCAGGGACACAGTTCGCGCCGGTTGAGCCATATTCCGGTGAGAAATTCCCCGGTAAAGATTAAGAGGGTGTAGATGAGTCCGCGGACGACCAGACTGCAGTTCTTGACAAGGCGGCAGACCGGTGCAAGAAAGGCGGCCATCCCATAGATGGGGAACATCCAGATGGAAGTGGCGCCGGGCAGTTTCAGGTCTCTTTTACGGAAAGCATGAAAGGCCGTGAAGGTGATTTCCAGAAACCATCCCAGCAGTCCGCAGTGAATGAAGTGGTGAATTAAATTTTTCATAGTTACAGTATGGACGGAAATCATATTTTTATACAGGGTGACCGGGCTTTGCATACTGGAGAGGAGGGCGCATGAACTACAGGGAAGCCATGGATTATATAGAGCAGTTGAAGCCGCTTGGCAGTGTTATGGGGCTTGAGATGATGCGTGGCTTGTGTGAGCGTCTGGGCAATCCTCAGGATAAGCTTAAATTTGTACATATTGCCGGTACCAATGGCAAAGGCTCTGTGCTCGCCTATATTTCCACGGTGCTGCAGACGGCCGGCTATAAGGTGGGGCGCTACATTTCTCCTGCGGTGTTGGATTATCGGGAGCATTTTCAGATAGATGGCAGGATGATCACGCAGTCAGGGTTTTGTAAGTATCTGGAGCCGGTGAGAGAGGCGGCGGATGCCATGGCCGGGGAGGGGGGAGCACATCCCACGCTCTTCGAGGTGGAAACGGCGGTGGCTTTTCTGTATTTTGCAGACAAGGGCTGTGATCTGGTGGTGCTGGAGACCGGGCTTGGCGGTGCGTTGGATGCCACCAATGTAATAGGCACTACGGTGGCAGCTGTCTTTGCATCCATCAGTATGGATCATATGGATATTTTGGGAGATTCGTTGGAGCAGATAGCGTTGGCGAAGGCCGGAATCATTAAAAACAAGTGTTATGTAATATCGGCTAAACAGCCGCCGGAGGTCATGAAAGTCCTGCGGCAGGCGGCGCTGCTTCGTAAGGCCAAGTTCTTTACGGCGGATGCGGGCAAGGTCAAGAACGTGAAAAGCGGGGCATCGAAACAGCATTTCAGCTATGATAAATATAAGAACTTGGAAATCGGCATGATGGGTCAGTTTCAGATTGAAAACGCAGTGGTGGCGGTGGAGACGCTTACGATGTTAGGACGTTTGGGTTATCCGGTGCCCGAAGATAAACTGCGCGAGGGGCTTATGCAGACTAAGTGGCCGGGGCGCTTCCAGGTGATTGGAAAGAAGCCGCTGTTTATCGCGGACGGCGCTCATAACGAGGATGCGTCTAAGCGGCTGGCAGAGAGCGTTCGTTTCTATTATGCGGACAGAAAGATTATTTATATCATGGGCATGCTGCGGGATAAAGAGTGTGATAAAGTCATTCGGAATACTTTTGAGCTGGCGCAGCATATCATCACAGTGACGCCCCCTATAAAAGAACGGGCGTTATCAGCTTATGAGCTGGCTCAGGCAGTCAGGGAATATCATGACAGCGTGACAGTGGCGGATAGTGTACAGGAGGCGGTGGAGATTGCCTATCTTCTTGCAGGAGTGGATCAAGAGACGGTGATCATCGCTTTTGGTTCCCTATCTTATCTGGGGGAACTGATGAATATAGTGGAACATAGAGATATGATCAGGAGAGACTCTCATGGTAGATCAGAACAAAATTAAAACGGCAGTGGAAATGCTGATAGAGGGCATCGGAGAGGATGCAGGGCGGGAAGGCCTGCGGGAGACGCCGGACCGGATAGCCCGTATGTACAGCGAGATTTTTGCGGGGATGGACGAGGATGCTTCTGAGCATTTGTCCAAGACATTTCCGGTAGCGAGTAACGAGATTGTGGTGGAGAAAGATATTACCTTTTATTCGATCTGCGAGCATCACCTGATGCCCTTTTATGGAAAGGCGCATATCGCTTATCTGCCAAATGGCAGGGTGGTGGGAATCAGTAAACTGGCAAGGACGGTGGAAGTGTATGCCAGGAGGCCGCAGATCCAGGAACAGATGACCATACAGATTGCGGATGCCATTATGGAGCATCTGGCGCCGCAGGGGGCAATGGTGATGCTGGAAGCGGAACACATGTGTATGACCATGCGGGGCGTGAAGAAGCCGGGAAGCAGGACTTTGACAGTTGCTGCCAGAGGGTGTTTTCGTGATGATCCCAAATGGCAGGGATTATTCTTTGAAATGATAAGAGATGGCAAGAAATATGATCAGGATTTAAATAATAGATGAAAATGAATGCGATTTGAGCAGCCAGGAAAACATTGAAAGAAGGAGGAGCGCAAATGAGGATTGGACAGAGGGATTTCAGGACAAAAGGGCACACCTATGTGATGGGGATTCTTAACGTAACACCTGATTCTTTTTCTGACGGTGGTAAGTATAATGACCTTGACAAGGCATTATCCCACGTGGAGGAAATGATCAGGGAAGGAGTGGATATCGTGGATGTGGGGGGAGAGTCTACCAGACCCGGCTACACGATGGTTTCGGAGCAGGAAGAGATAGACAGAGTAGCGCCTGTTATTGAAGGTATTAAATCCAGATTCAATATTCCGGTATCGCTCGATACTTATAAATCGGATGTGGCACGTGCGGGCATCACGGCGGGAGCGGATATGATCAATGATATCTGGGGGTTAAAGTATGACGAAAAGATTGCAGACGTGATCGCCCAGGCAAAGATTCCCTGCTGTCTGACGCATAACCGGAAGGAGCCGGTATATACAAAGCTGATAGAAGAAATCCTCTTTGATCTGGAAGCGTCTTTGGAAATTGCCCATAAGGCGGGGATTGCGGACAGCAATATTATTATCGATCCGGGCGTGGGATTCGGCAAGAATTATGAGAACAATCTCGAAGTGATAGACAGACTGCAGAATTTCCACTCTTTAGGTTATCCGCTGCTTCTGGGCGCAAGCCGCAAATCCGTGGTAGGCATGGGACTTGATCTTCCGGTGACAGAGCGCATGGAAGGCACCCTAGTGACCACAGTATACGGCGTGAAAAAGGGTGCGATGTTTGTCCGCGTACATGATGTGAAAGAAAATGTGCGGGCAGTCAAGATGACAGAGGCAATCAGGGACGGCTATAAACATGGATGAGATTATCATTGAAGATTTACAGATTTATGCCCATCACGGTGTGTATCCGAAGGAGAATGAAACAGGACAGAATTTTTATGTCAGCGCCTGGCTAAAGACGGATACCAGAAGTGCGGGTGTGATGGATGATTTAAGTTTATCCACAAACTATGGGGATGTCTGTAGGTTTTTACATACTTTTCTGACAGAACATACTTATAAACTGATCGAGACGGCGGCGGAGCGGGCGGCAGAAGCGCTTCTTCTGACCTTTCCCCATATCAGGGAGGTCACTCTGGAAGTCAAAAAGCCTGAGGCGCCGATTCCCTTTCCCTTTGGTTCGGTATCGGTCAGGATCAACCGAGGCTGGCGGCGGGCCTATATCGCTTGCGGCTCCAATATGGGAGATCGGGCACAGTATTTGAATGCGGCGGTGGAAGCTTTCCGGGCCGATCGTAAATGTAATGTGGTACGTATTTCGGAATGGATGGAGACGACAGCCTATGGCGGCGTGGAACAGGATGATTTTTTAAACGGTGTGATCGCGCTTGACACAATTTATACGCCGGAGGAACTGCTGGAAAAGATTCATGTGGTCGAGAAAGACCAGGGCAGGAAACGTCTGGTACATTGGGGGCCCCGGACACTGGATCTGGACATCCTTCTCTATGAAAATTGTGTGATGGATACGGAGGAACTGACGATTCCCCACAAAGATATGCAAAACCGCGACTTTGTGCTGAAACCGCTGGCTCAGATAGCGCCTTATGAGAGGCACCCTGTACTGGGAAAACCTGTCATGCAGATGTACGAGGAGGTAAGACAGAATGGGGAGGAACATGTAAAAAAATAGGGCTGGCACCGGATGGTGTCAGCCTATATTTTGTAGGGCAGCCTGCTTGGCGGCATCAAATGTGGTCACATTAACAGGGCCGAAAGTACTCGTCCTGTAGACAGGTACTGCTTCGTTGAAGCCGTTAAAGTATACATAGTTGGAAGTGATGTTGATGTTTTGGAACACACCTTCACACACAATCTCCTGGGCAGAGCCGTCAGTGACCATCCGCTTGAGGGCGGGCGCATCTGCGGAACTGACCTGATAATAGATGTAGCTGCCGTAGACATTGAACATGTCGATCCGGTCGTTGGTCAACACTTCCACCACATTCCCGGACAGGGAATAACGGCAAAGACGGTAGTTTTCCGACACATCCATGTAATAGACATAGCCGTCCTGGACAATGGGATTCCAGATATTGCCCTTCCATATGACGGAGTCCGTGTCAGTGGAAATATCGAGGGCGTGGAGATAATGATCTTTCTCAGTACCCTGATAATAAATCTTACCATTCACATAGCAGTTCGGGTTAATGATCTCATTGGCCACGGTTTGCTTTTCTTTCTTGTTGATCATGACTTTATCCAAGGTAGTCCCGGCGTTGTTGTCATACTTTTCATAATATAGATAATTGCCGCACAGCTGCATGCTGACGATATGGCATCTGTCCAGATTGACTACGGATTTACCCTTCAGATTGCTTCTGTAGATACCGGAAGTCTTCATCATATATCCCAGGCCGTCCCCGCCGGAGGTGTTGGAGCCGCTGGTCATGGCAAAGTACAGATATTTGCCGGCGGCATTGATGGAGGAGACAGGGCTGCTGTTCAGCTTCTGTATATCGGTCTCATCGGCATTCATGGAATAAAGCGAGTTGTTGTCATAGGCATTGGCGAAGTAGACCCGCCCGTCCAGTTCACAGAAAAATCCGCCGTTGTTGAGATTTCCGGCGGTGTTGCCGCTGGTATTTTCATCGTTCAAGGTAATTCTGCCGCTCAGTATGGCAAGCAGTATTAACAGAGCAAGTATAACGCATGTTATTGTTATAATCAGGATGTTCTTGCGTGTGCTGGTCATTTATGTGTCCCCCTACTGGCTGATACCTCTATTATATCTATAATCCCGCTTGCTATCAAGGGGGATTTGGGGTAAACTGTTGTTAAGTTTATGGTGAAGAGTTGAGCGGATTACAGATGAGTTTAGGAGAGGCGGACGGACATGGATTTACTGACATTACGCGGACAGCTGGATGAGATTGACGAGCAGATCGTGAAACTTTATGAGGAGCGCATGGCAATATCTTCCCAGGTGGCCGATTATAAGATAGCGACCGGCAAGAAGGTGTTTGATAAGACCAGGGAGCAGGAGAAGTTGCAGAAGGTGAAGTCTCTGACACACAATGATTTTAATGCTTATGGGGTACAGGAGCTTTTTGAGCAGATCATGTCCATGAGCCGCAAGCTGCAGTACAATAAGCTGGCGGAGGCTGGCGCCCTCGGCAGACTGCCCTTTATCGGTGTGGACAGTCTGGATGTCGAAAAGTCCAGGGTAGTCTTTCAGGGAGCGGAGGGTTCCTATTCCCAGATGGCGATGATACAGTACTTTGGCGAGGCGGTCAATGCCTTCCATGTGGATACTTTTCGGGATGCCATGTGCGCGATTGAGGATGGCAGCGCTGATTTTGCGGTGCTTCCCATTGAAAATTCCACAGCTGGCATTGTGAACGAGATTTATGATCTATTAGTAGAATTTGAGAATTATATTGTGGGGGAC
>CAYUKT010000059.1:0-10620 GCA_964445285.1 uncultured Bacteroides sp.
TTCTGCAACGTTTTGCGGCATTTGAACGTCTAATGTATGAAAGATTACATAGAAGATCTGTGATATATATACAGCAGGAGAAAGGGACAGGGATGGATAAGTTAATACAAAGAGCGAAGGATAAGGATGCGGCGGCCTTTGCAGAGTTGATGCAGCGGCAGATGCAGAGTATGTACAAGACGGCTTGGGCGATGTTAGGAAACGATGAGGATGTGGCAGATGTCGTGCAGGAGACTGTACTGACCTGTTATGAGAAGATCGGACAGCTTAAGACGGACGCTTATTTTCATACGTGGATGATTCGGATACTGCTCAATAAGTGCAATGATCTGTTACGAAAAAGAAGCCGGATGCAGCTTACTGAGGAACCTATAGAGATTCCGGTGCTGGACAGGGCTTTTGAAAATGCTGAGTGGAAGGAAGCGATCAGGATGTTGGATGAAAAATATCGGGTGGTGGTACTCCTGTATTATATAGAAGGTTTTTCCACGGCGGATATTGGCAAGATTCTCGGCTTGACTGAGGGCGCGGTGCGCAGCAGGCTTTCCAGAGCCCGAAAGCAGTTGGGAGAGGAAATGAAATAGATCTGTAGAAATAATGAGTGGAGCGTACCGGAATAGAGACGAAAAATTTATTTGAAAGGATATTACAGTTGACAGGATATGGGAAAAGGAGCAGGGATGATGAACGACAGGACAAAGATAGAAATTCTGCGGGAAGAGATTGCGATTCCCCGGATAGTACAACAAAAAGCAGAAGAAGCCTATGCGATAATCAGGGAACAGAACGATAGAACGGGTAATGCACGGGCACAGAGGAAGGAAGAGCCGAAGGAAGATACGAAGAAAGGTTTACATAATATCAAAATGATAAAAAGCAGAAAGATGATACCGCTTGTGGCCGTGATGGCTATGCTGCTTGCGGGAGCGGTTGTGGCAGCCGGGACTAAGTGGAGCGCAGGAATCAGCGAAAAATGGCAGGTGGAAGAAGCCCGGAAGGAGAGTCTGCAGCAGGAAGGGGCCGTTTCTTTTGCCATGCAGAGCCAGACACAAAATGGCGTTACCATCACGGCTGAGCAGAGTATTACAGACAATTACAGTGTTTATATTGCTTTTCGGGTGGATGGTTATGGCCTGAGAGAAGGGCTGTCTCCTGGCTTTGAGGAAATGCAGGTAACTGTGGATGGTATGGATGGCATCAATTATTCCGCAGGTTTTTTTGACGGGCTGGTTACTGGAGAGGATGGTATATTGAAATATGCGGACGGCACTGCCGTCACACAGGATAAAGAGGGCGCCATCGTCAGCCGCTATGTCAGAGAAGACGGCAGTATGACATATTGGATTTCCATGACGGAATCGGAGAGAGGCTGGGCCCTGGACAGGGATATTCATGTGGAACTTAAGAACCTGTGCGGTTATGAGGACAAGGCAGGAGAAATAGATCCGGAGAGTATCATAACGGGTGTTTGGAATTTTGGATGGAATTTACAGGGAACAGAAAATAGGAAAGAGTGGGAGGGGAGAATGCCTTTGGGTGACAGTGGGGCAGTCATTTGCCGGGTAGAATTATCGCCGATCTCAGGATATGTAGAGTGTGATTGGCCCAGACAGCGGGAGGTTAGACAGGCTGTGGGGCCGGAGGGAGAAGTCAGGGAGATCAGCCGGTGGGTGAGGGCGCCCAGGATGAGTGGTGTGCGCTTGAAAGACGGTACGGAATATCCGTATTTGTTTTCCGGGGATGGCTCGGAAGGTTATGTGTCCTCGGAGCAGGAATCAATACGGTATTATGCCTGCAGGGGGTGTGAGAGGTTGATTGAGCCGGAGCAGGTGGAGGGATTGTTCTTTGAGGGTGCAGAGGGGGAGTTTTATGAGGTTATGCTTGAGGCGGGCTCTTTGACTGATTGTCCGTAAGTTATCAATAGCAGTATAGTATATAAACGATATATGTATTGTTTTCAGACAAAAAAATATGCTAAAATATCCAGTAGCATTACATCAGATAATGCTGCAGCAGGGATTACAAAGCAATATTTTCAACAAAAGGAGCAGTACATATATCATGAACGAAAAGAATGATCTGACAAAGGGAAGCGTATGGAAAAACCTGGTGATGTTTGCGCTTCCCTATCTTTTGGCCTGTTTTATGCAGACTTTTTACGGGATGGCTGATCTTTTTGTGGTGGGGCTGTATAATGGTTCGGGGACTACCACGGCGGTGTCTATCGGCAGCCAGGTGATGCATATGCTGACGGTTATTATCGTGGGATTTGCCATGGGCGCCACCGTGCGGATTGCCAGGTGTGTAGGCGCAAAGGATGAACGCTCGGCGGCCAGGACAGTGGGCTGTGCCGTCACTTTTTTCATCCTGTTTGCAGTTGTACTCACGATTCTTCTGTTGTTGTTGACAAAGGCAATAACAACTGTTATGTTAACGCCTGCAGAAGCTGTCAGGGAAACGGAACTTTATCTGGCTATTTGCTTTGCTGGTGTACCCTTTATTACGGCCTATAATGTGATCAGCAGTATTTTTCGCGGAGCGGGGGATTCCCGCCGGCCCATGTATTTCGTGGCGGTGGCCTGTGTGATCAATATTGTTCTGGATTTTGTTTTTATCGGGGGATTTGGTCTGGGAGCTGCCGGAGCAGCGCTGGGAACGGTCTGCGGCCAGGGTGTGAGTGTGTTTTTTGCCTTGGGGATGCTTAAGAGATGTGATCTTGGGTTCCGGGTCACCAGACAGGATATTCGCGCAGACAGGGAAGTGATATCCCAGATGTTGAAAGTGGGAACTCCCATCGCCTGCCAGGATGGACTGATTCAGATTGCTTTTATCGTGATTACGGTGATCGCCAACAGCAGGGGGCTGATTGCTTCTGCGGCAGTAGGGATCGTGGAGAAACTGATCGGTTTCATGTTTCTTGTACCCTCCGCTTTTCTCTCGGCAATTTCTGCGATCACGGCTCAGAATATGGGAGCCGATCGTGCGGACAGGGCCAGGGCCAGTCTGCGTTATGGATTGGTGATCACAGTATGCTGGGGGATGTTTTGTGCGCTTTATAATCAATTTCTGCCGCAAACTCTGGTGGGACTTTTCAGCAAAGATGCGGCGGTGGTTGCGGCGGGCTGTGCTTACATGAGGTCCTATGCTTTTGATACGGCTTTTGCGGCCGTACATTTCTGTTTCAGCGGTTACTTCTGTGGTGACCAGAAAGCGGGGATTTCTTTTATCCATAATATTACGGCCATTATACTGGTGCGGATTCCGGGCGCTTATCTGGCCAGTGTATATTTTCCGGATAGTCTCTATCCGATGGGATGGGCGGCGCCGCTTGGCTCCCTGCTCTCCGGGCTGATCTGCATTGGATTTTATATCTATTGCAGACAACGGGAGCAGGCGGTGAAAACGATATGACAGCGATAACAAATAATATATCGTGTGTTATTTACTTGAAATAGTGGACGCAGAAGACGAAAAGCTGTATAATATTATCGGATTTTTGCTCTTTGCGCGGTGAAGCGGAAAAGTCTGCACAGAGAGGGTATCGAAAGGAAATCTTAGGAGGGCGGGGCATGAAAACAATCAAGGGGAAGCTGTTAGCGCTGCTTCTGGCGTTGACGTTTATTTTGTTATTTGCGGCGTCCATGGTCAGTGTGCTTATGGCAGGCGGGGGAACGATTGGCGGTGCTCTCGGCATGGGTGTGATTATGGCTATTGCTGGTACGGTGATCGTTGGTCTTGTTGCGGGAGCTGTATTTAACAAGGTGCTGGCACCGATGTTACAGCTGAAACTATTTGCGGCCGGAGATTTCAGGGAACAGGGCAAATCGGCGGGGCAGTCTGGTGTGGCAGAAGGCTTTAAGGACGAGATGGAGGAAGTCAGTCAGGCGGCGCAGACGGTCAGAAGCCGAGTGCGGGAGACTATCATTGGTACGAACGAGGAGGCGGCGGATATTGAGAAGACGGCATCCCAGGCGTACAGCGAGATGGCTGAATTAAATAACACCATTGACGAAATGGATCAGGTTATGGAGAAGCTGATCGACAAGGTGCGTGAGGCAGCGGATGTGACACAGACCATCAGCCAGGCCAGCGCAGAGATTGGTACGGCGGTGACAGATGTGGCAAATAAATCATCTGAATCGGCAGGTGCATCGAAAGAGATTACCGGGCGGGCGGATGTATTGTATGAGACCACGATTACAGCCAAGAAACAGGCCAGTGTGATTTACCATAGTGCGGAGGATGAACTGGAGAGCGCCCTGAAAAAAGTGGAGAAGATTGAACAGATCAAAGAACTTTCTCAGGAGATTGGCGGCATTGCCGGCCAGACCAATCTGATTGCATTAAATGCGGCCATCGAGGCGGCCAGAGCCGGTGAAGCCGGCAAGGGATTTGCGGTGGTTGCGGATGAGGTGAGAAGTCTCGCGGAACATTCCCAAGGCACGGTAGATAAGATCCAGAAAGTGATCGATGAGGTGGTAGGTTCCGTAGTGGCGCTAAAGGCCAGCGCGGAGAAGCTTCTGAACTTTATGAAGGATCATGTGATCGGAGATTATCATTCCATGGTGGATACGGCCGAACAGTATCAGAAAGATGCCGCCTTTTTTAATGGGATTGCGGCGGATCTGGGTATTTCTGCAGAGATGATGGGTGCGGCGGTGGAGGAGATGCTTGCCTCACTTCAATCTGTGACGGAATTAAATGCTGTGGTTGTGGACGATGTGCGTGATGTGGCCACAGCCATGCAGAATAGTAATGT
Source organism: uncultured Bacteroides sp. (assembly GCA_964445285.1). Lineage (GTDB taxonomy): Bacteria > Bacillota > Clostridia > Lachnospirales > Lachnospiraceae > UBA3282. Next base: position 4,760 of record CAYUKT010000059.1, read on the forward strand.
GGGCTGTGAGGAGATATTGCGTAAAATGGCTATTTTAGAGAGGAGCAGTCGTTCCCTGCAGGAAATTATGTCCGGATTTACGGTTTAACCTTTCGCCGGAGCAGGAAGAGGGCCAGTACGTTGGGCAGCACCATCAGGGCGTTGATCAGATCGGTACATTCCCAGACGAAATGCATGGGAATGATGGCGCCCAGATAGATCATCAGTACATAGAGGAGTTTGTAATACGGAATGCCTTTGTTTCCCATAAGGTATTCCGTTGCTTTTTCCCCAAAATAAGACCAGCCGATCAGCGTGGTCACGGCAAAGGCGGCCAGGGAGATGGTCAGAAAGGCGTTTCCCACATAAGGCAGATGGGAGAAAGCAGCGGCCGTCAGGTCTGTCTGTGCTGCGCCTGCCGTGGAAGCAGGATCATAGATCATGTTAGACACGACCACCAGTCCGGTGATCAGGCACATGACCACGGTGTCCCAAAAGACTGCAGTCATGGAGACGTAGGCCTGTATGCGGGGATCTTTTGTGTGGGAAGCAGCGGCAGCGATGGCGGATGTTCCGATACCGGCCTCATTGGTAAACAGGCCCCTGGCGATGCCATAGCGGACGGCATGCTGCACTGTGGCGCCGGTCACACCTCCCGCGATGCCGGTGAAGGAGAGCGCGTCCTTTAAGATCCACACAATGGCTGCAGGCAGCTGGCGGCGGTAGAGGATTAAGAGCAGCAGACAGCCGAACAGGTAGAAAAAGCTGATGGCCGGTACGGTGCGTTCACAGAGAGTGCCGATGCTTTTGACCCCGCCCAGGATCACGGCGCCGGTTAAGAGCGCCAGGGCAATCCCCACAAAGTGGGGAGAAAAATGAAAAGTGCCGGCGGCAGCCTGGGAGACAGAGTTAGCCTGGGTGGTACAGCCTACGCCGAAGGCGGCGGCCAGCGTACAAATGGCATAAAGACAGCCTAGTCTATAATTATGTAAACCGTTTTTGAGAACATACATAGGGCCGCCCACATAAGTGCCATCCTGGCGGCAGTCTCTGTAGAGGATGCTTAAATAGCACTCGCTATAGGCTGTGGCCATGCCCAGGATACCGGTGATCCAGCACCAGAAGACGGCGCCGGGACCGCCCAGGGCTACAGCGGTGGAAACACCGATGATATTGCCGGTACCCAGAGTGGCTGCCAGTGTGGTTGATAAGGCGCTGAAGGGTGAAAGGTTGTGTCCGCTTTCATCCGTTTGGTGAAACGACAGCCGGATGGCATGCCAGAGACTGCGCTGTGGGAAGTGCAGTTTGAGCGTGAAATAAACGTGGGTGCCCATCAAAAGCGCCAGCAGGGGAAGTCCCCAGAGAAAGTTGTTTATTTGCTTTATCATATCCATAGAAAGTTTACGTCCATGTAAATCTGTTAACATATTATATAGAATTCGGTTCCTAAAAAGAACCAGATTGTGGTATACTCAATACAAGCGCATTCTGCGCACAATGTCTCCAGGGAGAGGAAGGTGTACGACACATGGAAGGAAAAGCCTATGCCTGGGCAAAGGCACTCTGCCATTATGCTGGAGAAAACGAGACATTTTTGGAACGGTTCTGGTCAGACATCACACAGTCGGAGGGTGTCTACCGGGAGTTTGTGTACTATCTGGAACATCAGAATTTTCTCTGTGACTATCAGATAGAGGGTTACAGTCTTGTGGATATCATGGTATGGCAGATGGATCATTTTAAGGCGCAGTTAGACAGGGGTAAGGATGATATGAAGAGCAATGGGGATAAAATGCTCCTGATGGCATTTTATACCATGTTGCAGATGGAGAAAGATCCAATGTCCTATGTTGCCCGTATGCAGGGTGAGACAGGTACGGACTATCCGGGTAAATATGAATAATGAAAGGTAGTAATAATTCGGGGCAGTCATTGAATGAGTCTTGCAGATTATATCTGAACACGTTAAACTATTAATATAACTAAAAATTAAGTTTAATAATCGAGGACAAGTTTAATCGCGCTTGGGGGGCGATATGCTTAAGGCGATCAAGGCTATAGTGGTGTGTGATGACGGAATAGTCCGCAGGTTTTTGGGTGGTCTGCTTGTGAACCTGAAGGGGATAGAGTCAGTCAGGGAATTTGACAGTCCGGCACCTGCACTCGAATATGCCAGAAACAATCCGGTAGTATTTGCAGTGTTGGATATTGGAATACTGGAAGTAGACCAGTTTAATCTGGACAAGAAACTGAAAGAACTGTATCCGAACCTTATAGTGGTTTACATAAATCAAAAATCATACCATATGTTGGAAGATATGAGGGATCTGGGCGATTATTGTTTCATGATTTCGTTTAATCAAGCTGAAATCCTGAACATGGTACATAATGTGAATCATATGATGGGAAGAAAAAAGGCACGTGCAGTGATGTTTGGCAGATTTCAATTTTTTGTAAGTGGAAAGTTAGTTTATTTTTCCAATGCCAAATCCAAGGAACTTCTGGCCTTGTGTCTCGATCATCGTGGCGGTGAGGTATCTATGGAGGAAGCGGTGGATAAATTATGGCCGGACAGGGTTTATGATGATAAGGTCAAGAAGTTATACCGCAAGGCAGTGACTTCCCTGCAGACTGTACTGCGTGAGGCGGGTGCAGAAGAAATCTTTATAACCAGAAGGGGTGTCTGTTATGTGAATATTGAGGGGATTGAATGCGATTATTATAGTTTTCTGGAGAACAGGAATCGCGAGAATTGTCTGTATGACGGCAGTTATCTGTTCGATTATGATTGGGGAGAGGAGACACTGGCCCTTCTTGAGCGGATTGCGTCAGACATGAGAGTGTAGATGCATAAGATAACAGGAGTTATAATATAATGAACAAAGAAGAAATCAGAATAAAAAAAGTGATCGTACATATCCTGGATTCCACTATCGGCATGCCGGTGTTGTCCGATATGGAACTCGATTATGGATCGGAGATAGCTGAGTTTGTGAGGGAGCATATTGCCAGGATCGGTTCCGGGGATGACGCGAAGGAGTGTCGGTTCTATCAGGAAGAATCGGAAGTGTATCAGGTGTTAGAGGCCTATGATGATGCAGATTTCGTGGAGATCAGTAAATCCATCGCCAGTCTTTTGTATGAGATCATGGGCAGTAATATTGACATCCCGCCGGCAGATCTCTTGGTGGTGCGTTTTCGGGAGCAGGAGGCGGAGTATCTGGCGCTTCTCAAGATGAATTATAAAACCCTTTATACCCACAGAACCATGCCGCTTACGGAAGGGGAGGGCAACAACAACGAGATCATCCGCCATAAGGCCATTCTGCCTTCGGAGAGCCAGCGTCTTACGGAGGCGGCGATCATCCGCCTGGACGACCTTGCCGTGTGGGTGATGGAGAAGAAATACGAGGTCAATGGGGAGAAGGTCAATTATTTTTCCTATCTGTTTTTAAAATGCAGTTCCCATCTGTCCCACAAATCGAAATTATCCATTGTCAGCCGTGCCGTGGAGAGTGTGCAGAAAGAAGGATTTGATGAGACGGAGCGGTTTGAGAAGCAGATGCGGGCCAAGCGTATCCTACAGGAAGAGATGGAGGAGAACGGCGGGTTCGTGGTGGAGGAGATCGGAGAGAAGATTTTTGAGGACCAGCCGGAATTGAAGGTGGCTTTTCAGGATAAGATGGAAAAGTACGATATGGTGAAGGAAAAGATTGAGCCCCAGAGTGAGAATACGGTGCGCAAATACCAGAGCCAGCACCTTTTCACGGATACGGGGATTGAGATCAAGATACCAATGGAGCAATATAAGAATCCCCGGAGCGTGGAATTTATCACGAATCCGGATGGGACAGTGTCGGTTCTGATCAAGAATATCGAGCATCTGGAGGCAAAATTGTAGTCGGACGAAGAGGGATACGGCATATGGGGACAATCCTGGATTATTTAAAAGAATATGGAGACTATACACTGGCGGAAAAACCGTTCAGCGATGTGGACAGCCTGGTCATCAGCCAGTTTGCTTATTTAAAATTTGACGGGATGGTGCCGGGGCCGGAAGAAGAGCGTGGTGCCGTGAGCATACAGGAACTTGCGATGCATGAGGATTATGACCATCTCTATGCGGATGAGCGTTACCGAAAGGACAATACCGCCCTTTTTCAGGGAATCTGTAAGAGCAGACGATTTGGCGATATGAAGCTATGGAATTATGTAAACCAAATAGAGCTAGAGCAGGAAACACAGTTTTCAGCGGTAATCTGCGGATTATCCGGTGGTGTCACCTATGTGGTCTTCCGGGGAACGGATGAGAGCATTGTAGGTTGGAAAGAGGACCTGAACCTGGCTTTTTCGGAGCCGGTGCCGGGACAGCGGTTGAGCGTCAGTTATCTGGAACAGGCGGCCGGCACCATCGAGGGCGGTTTTTATGTGGGTGGTCATTCCAAGGGCGGCAATCTGGCAGTCTATGCATCCATGAACTGCAGCGCCGGTGTGCGGGAGCGGATTGAGCGGATTTATGACCATGATGGGCCGGGCTTTCGGCCGGAGGTCAGGAAAAAGAGCGCCTATGCGGAGATTGAGGAGAGGATTTATAAGACGGTGCCCCGTTCTTCCCTGGTGGGCATGCTTCTCTATACAGAAGAAAATTATAAGGTGGTGGAGAGCAGGACCATTGGTCTGGCACAGCATAATCCTTATACATGGTTGATCCGGGATGATTCCTTTAAGATTGTGGAGGAAATACGCGCAGGCCGCAAGTTTATGGATCAGGCGCTCAACGAGTGGATCCTTTCCCTCGATCAGGAACAGATGCACACTTTTGTGGATACCTTTTATCGGGTGGTGCAGGCTTCCGAGACGGATAACCTGATCGATTTTACTGCTAATTGGTTTAAGAGCATCCAAAAGATAGGCGCTGCCCTGAAAGAGGTGGAAAGCGAGACGGCGGAGGTAATCGTGCAGATCATGCGCGCCCTGTTTGAGGTGGTATCGACTCATGCCAGGGAGCAGGTAAAGAGCAGGCGGGAACTGCAGAGGGAGAAGTTCGAGGAGGGAATAGCCCAGATTGAGATGCATTTTAGGAAAGAGCGGTAAAGAAGCGAAACAGCGCTTCCCCTCCCTGTTCCCAGAAACGTTCCGGATGCCACTGGACGGCGAACAGGGGCAGGTAGGCATGGAACAGTCCTTCTATCACATTGTCTCCGGCGCGGCAGGCGCAGCGAAGCCCTTCCCCCAGATGGTCCACCGCCTGGTGATGGGCGGAATTGACCAGTGTACTGTTGCCGTAGAGCTGATAAAAAAAGTCGCTGCGGTCCAGGGTGCTGTGATAGACATAGTGCAGCTGATCCCTGCCGATCCATTTATGATGGTCGGCGGTCTCGATGTGCTGTATGATATCACCGCCGAAATGCACATTGATGACCTGAAGGCCCTTGCAGATTCCCAGCACAGGCTTTTTTTGTGCTACAAAGAGGGAGAGGGCCTGGAACTGCAGGATATCCAGCTCCGTATCGATTCCGTGGGAGCCGTGATCCGTCTGGCCGAAAAAGGCGGGCGTGATATCACCGCCGCCGGGAAGGATAAGGTGTGTGGATGAGGCCGCCTCATCGGGATCCAGGGTGGTGCGATACGGGATTTCCAGCCGCCGAAGGGCGGTCTCATAATTTACGGTGTCTTTGCTGCGGCCGAGAATGGCGATATGGGGGGCAGGATGCATGTCGGTTTCCTTTCAGGGTGCTATGGAATGAGAGTATAGTATATTTTATGTGCAGGATGGGGATTTGTCAGAAAAATATGCAAAAATATCTTTCCAATCTAAAAATAACCATTGCTTTATCCGGAAGAATCCCATATACTTTTAGATATCATTAAAATAATTTAAC
>CAYUKT010000060.1:0-10602 GCA_964445285.1 uncultured Bacteroides sp.
GATACAGACGTTTTCATTTCTTTCCCCACGAAAGCCGATGCAATTCCCCCTCCATCTGCATACCTGCAAAATGGTTCTGCCTAAGCGCCTCATACAAAACGACCGCCACAGAATTGGCAAGGTTCAACGATCGTATTTCCTCAAGCATGGGAATCCGAATGCAGGTCTCCTCATGTTCTACCAATATCTCCTCCGGTATCCCTGCGCTCTCTTTGCCAAACATAATATAATCATCCGGACCGAATGACACCTCGGAATAGACCTGTTTTGCTTTGGTGGTCGCAAACCAGATCTTAGCTTCCGGGTGTTTTTCCCGAAACTCCTGATAATTGATGTAGCGTGTTACATCCAGATGTTCCCAGTAATCCATCCCGGCTCGTCTGATAGACTTTTCATCAAGACGGAATCCCAAAGGCTCTATCAGATGAAGCGCCGTACCTGTTGCTACACAGGTACGGCCAATATTTCCTGTATTGGCCGGAATCTCCGGCTGATGTAAAATAATATTCATCGTCTGGTACGCAGTCTTTCCACAAAATCTGCCAGTTTGCCAATCGCAAGTTTCAAATTGTCAAGGGAGTACGCATAGGATATCCGCAGATATCCCTCACCGCAGTCGCCGAACGCCGTACCCGGCACCACTGCCACCTTCTCTTCATTCAAAAACCGCTCCGCAAACTCCTCGCTGGTCATGCCAAATTCCTTGATGCAGGGAAACACATAGAACGCCCCGAAAGGTTCGAAGCACTCCAGCCCCATCTCCTGAAAGGCATGCATCAGGTAGCGTCTTCTCTGGTTATAGGCTGTCCGCATTTCCTGTACATCCGCATCACCGTTGCGCAATGCTTCCACCGCCGCATACTGACTGGTTGTAGGGGCGCACATGATCGCAAACTGATGTAATTTCACCATCTGTTCCAGAATCTCTCTGGGACCGCAGGCATAACCCAGTCTCCATCCCGTCATGGCATAGGCCTTTGAGAACCCATTGATCAGGATGGTTCTCTCGCGCATCCCTTCCATCTCGATGATAGAGACATGTTTTTCTTTATAAGTCAGTTCCGCATAAATCTCGTCAGACATGACAAGTATATCATGTCTCCTGATGACCTCCGCGATCTCTTCCAGATCCTTCCGCTCCATGATGGCTCCTGTGGGATTATTCGGGAAAGGAAGGATCAGGATCTTGGTCTTTTCTGTGATAGCATCTTCCAGTTCCTGTGCCGTCAGTCGAAATTCGTTCTCCGCTTTCAACTCGATGACGACCGGCACCCCGCCCGCCATAATGGCGCAGGGTTCATAGGAAACAAAGCTGGGCTGTGGAATCAGCACCTCATCTCCCGGATTGATCACGGCCCGCAGTCCGATATCGATGGCCTCGGAACCTCCTACTGTGATCAATACTTCATGCAGCGGATCGTATGTAACGCCCTGCTTCCTCTTTATATAATTACAGATTTCCTCCCGCAATTCCTTTAAACCACTGTTGGATGTATAGAAAGTACGCCCTTTTTCCAGTGAATAAATACCTTCGTCCCGAATATGCCACGGAGTATCAAAGTCCGGTTCACCCACGCCGAGAGAGATCGCATCTTCCATCTCACTGACGATATCAAAGAATTTACGGATACCCGAAGGTTTTAAGTTTACAGCTTGTTTTGATAACATATCTCTCACGGTGTCACCTTCTCTCTGGTATCTTCATATTTCTTAGCCAGGATCGTCCCATGATCCTTATATTTTTTCAGAATAAAATGGGTAGCTGTGCTCAAAACAGAATCCAGAGTTGACAGTTTGTCGGACACAAATCCGGAAATCTCTTTCAAAGACTTACCCTCCAGTGTGACGAGCAGGTCATATCCCCCGGAGATCAAATACACGGAAGTCACTTCCGGATATTTATAAATACGTTCCGCAATGTTATCAAATCCCTGTCCTCTCTGGGGCGTCACACGCACTTCAATCAATGCGGACACTTTCTCGATAGAAGTTTTTTCCCAGTCGATCATGGTATGGTATCCACAGATGATCCCCTCTTTCTCCATCGCCTCCAGTTCGTTGACCACATCGATCTCCTCAACACCCAGGATGACCGCCAGTTCCTTCAAATCAATACGGCTGTTTCTCTCCACTATCGCTAACAATTCTTCTCTCATGATCTTTCCTCCTCTTTTTTACTGAAAATATGATATATCTGATCCGTCTTAGGCATATCTAAGAAGCGTTTTTCCTCGCCATTATACAAGACCCGGTCATTACTGTCAGTGGTCTTCCCGACTATCACAGCCGGTATCCCGGCCCCGGTAAGCTCCACCACCAGCTTTTCGCCGTCCTGCGCCGTCATGATCAGACAGCCGCCCGACAAAAGTTCATAGGGATTCAACGCAAAATATTCGCAGATCTCTATGGTCTCCTGCCGCACAGGTAATTTCTTAAAGTCAACATGTAGTCCAACGCCTGCCCCGGATGCCATCTCCCACAGCGCGGCAAATATCCCGCCCCTTGAGACATCATGCATACCACAAACGCCGGACTTCACGGCGGTGGCGGCCTCCGGTATGACTGACAGATACCTGTCATAATCAGCTGCGTCCTCTATCATCCGCATGGGAAATCTCTGACGCAGTTCATCCCGGTAACGTTTTGCGATCCGAGCCGTTCCCTCTAGCCCAATCCACTTGCTTATCACAATATCCTGTCCGGGTGCGATCCCTGACAAACATCCTGGCTGTATATGTTTCCTTTGTCCGATACCCGTTACTGTCATCACAGGTTCTCTGACCACCGGCGTCACTTCAGTATGTCCGCCCAGAATCTCTACCTGCTGTCCGCTGCATATTTCCTCCGCCTGCTCCATCAGCTGCGCGAGTTCCGGCTCCTGTGTCTCTTCCGGCAATAAGATCGTAAGCAATACCCCTATCGGCTCCGCCCCGGCCACCGCTACATTATTGAGCGCCATGGGGATTGCATAACGGCTAAGTTCTGCAAGCGGCGCCGATACCGGCGTTGTAGAGAGCACGGTCTCCATACCATCTGCATGCGCCAAAATGGCGCAGTCTTTCCCTATCCCTGCGCCATTTATCACTTCTTCCCTGTGTGTCTTTATCTTTCTAAGAACGGAACGTTTGAGAACGTTCTCCGATATTTTTCCCTGTCTCATCTTCTCTATGCCTAACCGTATCCGGACATTTACTCTGCCGGCACTTCTGCTGGTGGTACTTCCGCCGGGGGCATTTCCGGTATCTGTCCCGCCGCAATAGCCTCCGCTTGTGCCTGTAATGCGGCCTCCTGCGCTGCTGCGGCATCCTTATATGCCTTGGCCACCGCCTTGACCTCATCCACACTGTTCGTTGCCACCGCCGCCATAATGGCATTGTAGGCCCCCGGATCTTCTGTCGCCACACCTACGGTTGCGCTTCTTGGTGCCTTCATATAAGAACTGCTGTTGACCTGTTCCCTGCTTACCTCCACACCGTTTTCCTTTACGACCTTCCACAGCTGCGCCTTATAACCCACATGGGCAGACTGCACCACACAATAGCCCAACGGCAGGGAGGCGTCTGTATAGATTACTTCCGTCTCAGGCGCTATCCGTTCCAGCACAACACTTTCATACTCTACCTCGCGATTGCTGTCTCTATCTTCCACGCCATAGATTGTAAATGTAATCTTCTTTTCCGGTGTCGTGTAACCTTCTATATAAATGGGATATTCCCGGTTATTCTTAAACTTAAAATCTTTGCCTGATGATTCTGCGATAGCCGCATCCGCGGAAGGATCTACATAGGTCACGATCATGGAATGGTTATATCGTTCCGTCACCTCAAGTTCAGCCCGGAGCACCGCATTATACAATGTAGTAGACACCTGACAGATACCGCCGCCCAGACTGTCTACCACCTGTCCGTTCAAATAGGAACCCGCCATATAATAACCATTGGCTTCTGAAAAAGGCGCTACCGCTTCATAGGCTGAGAATTCCTCTCCCGGATACAGTGTTGTGCCGTTGATCAGGCTGCATCCATTGGCCACATTGGCGCTTCTCGATCCGCCGGAAGTGGAATAACTGGTGGTAAAAGTGCCCAGCACATCCTTAACCATCGCCAAGCTCTCCGCCGTTCCCTGAGGTTCATCTACTGCCACAGCCAGATCCACATCGCAGGCGTTTCCATCCCAATCCCCGGTCAGATACCCGTATACCGAATCCACGGAAGCATCTATGTCCACTACCTTGCCTACCTCACCTTCCGTGACTTGAAAGCCTTCTTCTGTCTTGGTCAGCGTGGCGTTGACTGCTTCCTTATTATATTGCTGCGCGTTCTCTTCGATCAAACTCCGTATCTTATCTTTATCAAACTCAAAAGTGACCTGATATGTCTTATTCTTATGTTCCAGGTCTTTCAATTCTTTATAGCAGCGCAGAATATCCCCGTCCCTGCCAAAACTTGTCAACTCATCGAGGATTTCCTCATTGCCCCACTTGAGGCCGAGGTCTGCGGCCGTTGCCACAATCTCGCCTTCTTCCTCGATATGAAGCGTAATCTGCGTATCTGCAAAGGAACTGACATATTCTTCAATTTCTTTTCTTGCTTCTTCCGGCGACTTGTCTGCAAGATCGATGTCATTGACATAGATACCCTTATGAATGACGGTCTCCCTGGCCTGTGCCGGCACACTGACAGATAATGCCGCCACAAATATCGTCAGTAACAACCCGAATCCTTTTTTCATAAAACCCCTCTCTCCCCGCAGGAATTGCCTGCCCGGAGAATCTGTGATAAAATAAATCTGATCTTTTGCCTTATAATGCACCAACGATCAACGGAATGACCATTGCCAGAACTACAATAATGATGATAATAGAAGAGATGATCTTCCTTGTTTTCCTGTTAAACATCCTATAAAACCTCCATACTCACTGAAAGGAATTATATATGAATTTCTTGATTTTTGCAAGCACTCTCGTGTTTGGTTTCATAATCGCCATAGCGGTTTCCAAAAGCAATAAAACGGCCGCCGTCCAGCAGCAAAAGTATTGGCAAAGGGAAATGGCCGCTAACAATACCAGGCGTAAACCTCTCGATGACCTGGACTATATCAAACTGCCCATGGAAATCTTCCCCATGGATCTGCTGCCAGATGTGCCAAAGGTCAATGATTACCGGCAGATCATTCTCTCTCTCTCAGAGTGCCCCATTGTCAACTTTACGGGCATCTCCAACACAGACCTGAAACTGCGCTACGGCGCGCCCAATATTGAACTTCTGACCTCTTATGACCAGAACTACACCCTGTTAGTGAGAACTGTGCAGCAGTGGGCGCAGGCGCTCTATGATGCCGGCTATATGGCAGAGGCTTGTCAGCTCCTGGAGTTTGCTGTATCTACAGAAACAGATGTGAGCGGCACCTACCGCCTGCTGTGTGAAATCTATCACAAGCAGGGTACCCCGGATAAGATTGCCGGTCTTCTTCCCATTGCAGAGTCCCTGAATTCGGCCATGAAGAAACCTATCGTCCGTATTTTAGAAGAAGCTGATCGATCTTCCTGCTAGCCTCACTGCGCGTCAGGCTTTCAATCTCATAGTCTACTACCAGTTTATGCTTGTCCACCAGTTTATATAACTGCTCTTTCTGCGGAATGGTCAGTGGTGTATCGCGCTTCGCCTGGTAGAGAAGCTGCTTGGGCCGAAAAAGACTTTTCTCCCCTTCCTGTTCTTCCTTTTCATAAAAATCCTGTGCAAGTCTCCCATACAACGCCACCGTGGCTTTCACATCCTCCATCGCCCTGTGCGCGCTGTGCGGAATCCGGTAATGCTGACAGAGATGACCAAGACTCCGGCTTTCTAAGTCCTGCAGATATTTGCGCGCAATCTTTAAGGTATCAATTCCCTGCCTCTCGAACGTCAATCGTTCATTCACAGCCGCCTTTTTGAGAAAAGAAAAATCAAACAGCACACTGTGCCCCAACAGTACCCGGTCTTCCACGAAATCAAAAAACTCCGGCAGTATCTCATCTATCTTTGGAGCATCGGCAAGCTGTTCGTCCCGGATTCCCGTCAGTTCCACGATCCGTTCTTCCAATTTCCTTCGCGGATTGACGAAACTTTCCCACCAGGCTGTAATCTGTCCGGCATCCACCCTCACAGCGCCAATCTCAATGATCTTGTCCCGCTTGGGATCAAGGCCCGTTGTCTCCAAATCAATACATACATATGAATCCGTCACTTGCATTCTCCATTCTTCTCGTTTAGAAGTATTTATCATATTTTTATACAAACACCGTCCTGGCTGCATAGGTCAGCGCATCCCTTGTTCTGTAATCAAACACCAACAGCACAGGTTCCACACAGGGCTCCGTGTCCGGCGTCAGATCTTCACGCCACACCGGATATCGGAAGACTTCCGCATGGGTCATCTTACTCATCTGCCGGCTGTCATAACTGACATAGGCAGGCAGAGCCTGTCTTTCCGACTCCTCTCTCCTGTAAAACTCCCGGAGTTTTTCCTTGTAAACCGTCCTTACCTCTTCATCCCCCGGCGCAAAATCCGGCCTGTTCTTTACATGTTCCCGCAGGTAAAAATCATAGGTCAGCACTTCCCTGCAAAGTCGCTCCCTGTCCTTAGGCATGACAGACATCATAAATGCAAACAGTGCCTGATAACGGGCCGTCCGTGCCTGTGCCTGCTCCAGATATCCCTCTCTCCTGCAAAAATCCGCCAGCGCTTGATACAGCGAAAAGGCATCGGAAAAAACCTGCACCAGCAGACGCATCGAATAATCAAACTGCCCGCTGTTATAATAAACCTCCACCATCCCTTCCACTTCTTTTAAAAGCAGTACCTTTTCATAAGGAAGCCATCTGGTGGACAATACCTCATAGGGCGGTACGGACAGATACTGTACTCCATAGGCATCCGCCATATCATGCATAGGGGAACCCTTTAATATTTTTAAAAAACCCAGCTGCAGCTGATGAGGCTGCATATTATACACTTCGTTAAATGAGCGGGCAAACCTCTCATCATCTTCATAAGGCAGTCCGGCAATCAGATCCAGATGTATATGGATATTATGACCCTGCCTGATCTGCGCGACCACTTCCCGCAGCCGCCCCATATCCGTATGACGGCGGATTTCCCGCAGCGTTTCCGGATTTGTCGTCTGCACGCCAATCTCCATCTGGATATATCCCGGCCTCATACGGGAAAGAATCTCCATCTCCTCCTGCGTGAGGATATCAGCCTCTATCTCAAAATGAAAGTTGGTGACACCATTGTCATTTTCTAGTAAATACCGCCAGATTTTGACAGCATGTTCATGATTGCAGTTAAACGTCCTATCCACAAACTTCACCTGCGCCACCCGCTGGTCTAAGAAAAACTGCAGCTCCCTTTTCACCACATCTATATCCCGGAAACGCACCGTCCTATCTATGGAAGAAAGACAATAGCTGCATTGGTATGGGCAGCCCCTGCTGCTCTCATAATAGAGAATCCTGTTAGTAAAGGCAGAAAGATCGTTATAAAGAAACGGCACCCTGGATAAGTCCAACAGTTCCCGTTCCCTGGTCCGAACAATTCCCTCCTGCCGGTATACGATACCTGAAATCTCGCTAAGTTCCCGCTTCCCTTCCGCAAGTTCCCGGAAGGTCTCCTCTCCCTCTCCCACCATGATCCCCTTCACCATGGGAAACTGTTCAAGAACCTGCTCCGGGTTGTAAGACACCTCCGGGCCTCCCAGCCAGATTTCCGTCTCTGGCAGGATTTTGGGAATCTCTCTCAACAACATCGATACAAGTTCCCAATTCCAGATATAACAGGAAACTGCGAGCATGTCAGGCCGCTGCCTGTACAAATCCGCCAAAATCTCCTCCCGGCGATGATTGATCGTATACTCTACAATCTCAATCCGCCGATTCTCCATCTGCCCCGCGTATGCTTTCAGGCTGTACAACGCCGGATTAGAATGTATATATTTCGCATTGACTGCCACCAACAGGATTTTCATGGATACTCTTAAATTCCTTTCTTATAATCGTCAGACAATACGAGTATATCATAGTCCCTTTTCTTCTATCCATTGTAAATTAACTTATAGTTAATTTATGTTATGTATTATAATACCATAATTAATATATCGTGTAATCTTCTATATATATTGCTCTATCATTAAATTATCACTACATATTGTGCTTTTTTATAAAAAAACAGAAATTTCAGAGAGTATTACGCGAATTTATTCCGTTATGAATATTCTTAGTAAAAATTAGAATATTTTTTCAAAAAAAATCAACTACAATTACAAAAAGGGTGTGCGAATGAAGACAAGAATCAAAGAATTACGATTAGAGAAAAATCTGACACAACAGACTTTGGCGAATCATCTGGGAATCAATCAAACGAGCTTAAGTAAAATTGAGCGTGGCACAAGTACTCCGGATGGAATGCTTTTAGTTTCCCTTGCCAGGATTTTCCATGTCACCACCGACTATATTCTATTTCTTTCTGAAGAACGTCTGAATGCAGACTATTTATTAGCTGACAACATGTTTCATCTCAAAAAATATCAGCATCTTATCACCGTTTATCAGAAAATGAATCAAAAGCAACAAGAATACTGTTACAACTTTCTTTGCAGTATGCTGGGCATGAATGAGGAACTTTAAGACCAGTACTTAATGTCATGGTGAATCCATGCCTTTCATATCATAAACTACTTATGTCATTTCTATCGGTCTGACAACCTCCTGTTAATGAAACCTTAAAATTGTCAGATACGGTCTATACGCTGTCAAGCGTATCTAAAAGGCGGAATCTTTGGATTCCGCCTCATTTCATATCATCCACATACCATCTGGCACATTGATCCATCTACAGGGATGCCGTGAACCTGTCAAAGGCTGCCTGCCCTTTCTCATCCCGCTTATAAACGCCCGCATCTTCAAGCACCTGCATGAACACATTGCCAATCTCCTTGTGCAAAATCTCCATGACATTTTCCCTGTTCACATCCTGATATCCGGCCAGAAACTCCTCCACCCAGTCTGCATGCTTCTCCAATTCTTCATCAGCCCTGATATCGGCACCCGATACAATGGCCTTTGCCAGATGCTCCATCTCGCCTTTGAGTCTGGCCGGAAGCACCGCCAGGCCCATAACTTCGATCAGACCAATGTTCTCCTTTTTAATATGATGCAGCTTGGCATGGGGATGATACACTCCCAGCGGATGTTCCTCAGTTGTAATATTGTTGCGCAGTACCAGATCCAGTTCAAATTGATCGCCGCGTTTTCTGGCAATCGGCGTGATCGTGTTATGCGGTTCCCCATCTGTCTCGGCATAGATAAATACCGCCTCATCGCTGTATCCCCGCCATTTCTCCAAGATCACATCCGCCAGTGCCACCAGCCTGTCAGAATCTTTATGTGATATACGGATTACAGACATTGGCCATTTCACGATCCCTGCTTCCACATCCTCGAAGCCTTTGACTGTGAAAGTTCTCTCCACAGGCGCCTTAGCCATCGCAAATTCATAACAGCCGCCCTGAAAATGATCGTGACTTAAGATAGAACCGCCTACGATCGGCAGATCTGCATTCGATCCCACAAAATAATGCGGAAACTGCTTTACAAAATCAAACAGCTTACAGAAAGTATCATGTTCAATCTTCATCGGAATATGCCTGGAATTGAACACAATGCAATGCTCATTATAATACACATACGGGGAGTACTGAAAACCCCAATGACTGCCGTTTATGGTCACTGGAATGACCCTGTGGTTCTGTCTCGCCGGATGATTGATCCTTCCCGCATAGCCTTCGTTTTCCATACACAGAAGGCACTTGGGATAACCGCTCTGTTTCGCGTTCTTGGCAGCCGCGATCGCTTTCGGATCTTTCTCCGGCTTGGAAAGATTGATCGTGATATCCAGATCGCCATATTTTGTGGCAGAAACCCACTTCTGGTCCTTCCTGATACGATAGCGTCTGATATAGTCCGTATCCTGACTCAATTTATAAAAATAATCTGTCGCTTCCTTCGGATCTCTCTCATACTTTTCCTGAAATTTTCCGATCACCTCACTGGGGCGCGGCACCAGCATGCTCATAATCTTAGTGTCAAAGAGATCCCGGTACACAACGCCGTTCTCTGAAAGGATGCCCCTCTCATAAGCATAATCCAGCATTTCCCCAAGAATCCTTTCCAGATCATCTGCTGTCACTTCAATTTTCTCATCGCTCTCATCCAGTTCGTCCAGACCAAACAATTCCAGAAGTCTGTTCGCTGTATAAATCTTGTCCTCTTCCTCAATCAGACCGGTCAACAGACCATACTGCACAAGTTCCCTGATATTTTTCTGAATCATCTTTTCTTCCTCCATGATGCCGCCCAGCGCAATACCTATTTAGTACAACAAAGACCCACACCCCGGGACTTCTTATCTACATTTTCCGAGGACCGTCTCCAATCTCCACCACATAGAAATCCGCTGTCTTGCCAACGCGCTCTTTGTAGGCAGCTCCCACCTCTTCTTTAAACTGCTCCAGCGCCTCATCTTTCACAATGCTGACCGTGCAGCCGCCAAAACCGCCGCCTG
>CAYUKT010000061.1:0-6375 GCA_964445285.1 uncultured Bacteroides sp.
TGATGAGACGTTTTGCCAGCTGGTGTAATGCAGAGTTGGTGGTGGCGAAATACGACTGGGACGGCATCACACCGGCCTGCGTATCCGGCAAGGTGGACTATATCATGTCCAATCTGTTTGAAACGCCGGAGAAACGGGAAGTGATGTCCTTTTCCATTCCTTACACTTATGTGGAAACCGTGATGGCGGTGGTGGACGAGGGGGAACATGTGGAGGAGGCCGGCTTTTTTACAAGGCTGGCGGATAGTTTTGAGAAAACTTTTATCCGGGAAGACCGTTGGAAACTGATCTGGAACGGCCTGATGGTGACGCTGGAGATTGCTGTTCTGGCGGGCATGATCGGGACGATTCTGGGATTTTTGCTGTGTCTGTGGTTAAGATGCCGGCATAAACCGTTGGCTATGCTGGCGAAAGGATTCTGTCATTTGATGGAGGGCATTCCCAGCCTTGTGGTGTTGATGATCATTTACTTTGTGGTGTTTGCCTCGGTGAAGATCGCGCCGGTGGCGGTGGGTATCATTTCCTTTTCCCTGATCTTTGCAGTGGCCGTGGCGGGGATTTTAAATACCGGTATCAACACCATAGATAACGGCCAGTGGGAGGCGGCCCAGGCTCTGGGATTTGGCAGGGGTAAGACCTTCCTGCAGATCATCATGCCCCAGGCGGTGCGGCAGGTGCTGCCCATTTACCGTGGGGAATTTGTCTCCATGTTAAAGCTGACCTCCATCGTGGGCTATATTTCCATCGAGGATCTGACCAAGGCGGGGGACATTATCAGAAGCCGTACCTACGAGGCTTTTTTCCCGCTGATCGCTACGGCGGTGATCTACTTTGCTATCTCGGCGGTGGCGGCCTTTATCATCGGCAGGGTGGAATGGAAGCTGGATGTGAAATGCGGGCCGCGCAGATATCCCAGGGGTGTGGATACCAGTGCCTGTTATGAAGAGAAGGGAACACAGGTATTGGCGGGTGATGCCAGGGATTTGATCCATGTGGAGCATCTGCACAAGGAGTATGCCGATGTTTCGCCGTTAAAGGATGTCAATACGGTGGTCCACAGCGGAGAAGTGATCACCATCATCGGGCCGTCCGGAACAGGCAAATCTACTTTCCTGCGCTGCCTGAATCGTCTGGAAACGCCTACAGGCGGGAAGATTACCGTGTTTGGGGAAGACACTGGCAAGAAGGATGTGGATCTGTGCAGCCTCCGCAAACGGATGGGAATGGTGTTCCAGAGTTTTAATCTGTTCCCCCACCTGACGGTGATTGAAAATGTGATGCTGGCCCCCACACAGTTAAAAGGTGAGACGAAACAGGAAGCCTTTGCCTATGGCATGTATCTGCTTAAGACTGTGGGTATGGCAGAACGGGCACTCTCCTATCCGGATGAGTTGTCCGGCGGTCAAAAACAGCGTGTGGCCATAGCCAGGACCCTGGCTATGCGGCCGGAGATCGTGCTGTTTGACGAGCCGACCAGCGCGTTGGATCCCACCATGGTGGGTGAGGTACTGGCGGTCATCAGACAGCTTGCGGCCCAGGGACTGACTATGATGATCGTCACCCATGAGATGAAGTTTGCCAGGGATGTGAGCACCCGGATCTTTTATATGGACCAGGGTGAGATCTACGAGGAAGGGACGCCGGAAGAAATTTTTGATGATCCCGTAAAAGAGAAGACCAGAGCCTTTGTCAAACGGCTGAAAGTGCTGCAGTTTAGGATCACTTCGCCGGACTATGACTTTATTGCCATGAGTGAGTCCCTGCAGCAGTTTGGCGAAAAGCATCTCTTAAACCGCAGGCAGGTAGAGAATCTGCGCCGGGCTTTCGAGGAAATCTGCGCGCTCAATA
Source organism: uncultured Bacteroides sp. (assembly GCA_964445285.1). Lineage (GTDB taxonomy): Bacteria > Bacillota > Clostridia > Lachnospirales > Lachnospiraceae > UBA3282. The sequence continues at coordinate 1,849 of CAYUKT010000061.1, forward strand.
TCGTACCGAACCGGGGTGCGGACGATGCACTGGAGATCTCTACGGAATATTATGAGGCGGACGGCAAGCTGGCCATGCGGTTCGTGTGGGGCGGCAGGCAGTATCATCCGCTGGAGGAGGGAGAGGAACTCTCTATCCGGCTGGTGAAGTCTGTGCTTGCGGACAGTGATTATAGTTATGAAAATGGAAAGAATCAGCTGGTGGTCTGGCTGTAAAGATGGAACACTTATGATTTGGCAGCAACAGATGATGAGCGTCCCGCCTGTAGATAGACAATTGAAATCAGTAAGCAAAAAGGGAGGAAAACGCATGTTACAGATTGTAGGGGCGGATAAAAACGAGAATTGCAGAACCTTAAGACATAATGACCAGGTATTTCACAATGCATTGCGGGCAGTCCTGAAGGGTGAGAGCAGATTTCATGTGAGAAACGACAAGGGGGAGGATTATGACCTGATCTATCTGGAAAATAATGAACAGGCCCCCAATATGGCTGTGCTGAAAGGATATATGATGCTGCCTCCATATTACCTGTACGATGAGACGGACCGGGAGGCGCTGTATCTGGATGTGTTTCAGGAATACAGCGGCGCCGTGTTTGAGGAACTGAACGAATACAGTGTGGTCCTGACGAAGATTATCCTGGATTATACAGAGAAAGAAGTGTGGATTCCCGATGAACGGATTTACTGGTTTGTGGAGCCCCACGAGAGACTGCATGTGACAGAAGACCTTCCCGACAGGGTGGAGGGCAATGTGCTGCGCAGCGGGCAGCAGTTCTCCCTGGGATTTAACAGTGCGGATTTCCGTTCCATCAGCCTGATCCCCTTATTTAACAATGTCTTTATCTGGCAGTGGCTGACGGACATCCCCCTGGCTGATGTGAAATATGTGGAAGTGGGGCTGGGCATGGTGGCAGGGATCGGCGCGATCCTGGCACATTATACAAGGATCAATAATGCCTTTCAACAATTAGGCTGGAAAACGGTGCTGAAACGGGACAGCACAAGATACAAGGATGACATGCTGGAGCGGTATTTTAACCTGGATGTGGCCTGTGAGGATGCCGATGAGACCAATACTATCTATGTGACCAACACGGTGCCGCTGGTACCGACTCATTTTGTGGCAAAGTGCAATGCAGATTTTGATGACAGCATCTTGAGCGACAGTTTCATCCAGGAACTGAAAGAGTATGAGGAGGCGGTCATCGGCGACAGGCGGATGCTTGGCATCCTTATGCGTGGAACGGATTATGTGGTCTCCAAGATGACCGGTGCACGCAAGATGGCTACCGTGGAGGAAATGCTGCCCATGATCCATGAGTGGATGGATGAGGACCGGTATGATGCCATTTTCCTGGCTACCGAGGATCAGGATATCCTGGATGTGATGCAGGAGGAATTTAAGGGTAAGATCCGTGTGATCGCCCAGGAAAGGCACCGGGTCAGCGATTTTAAGGATGTGGCGCTGATCAGCGATCTGGAAAAGCAGGAAAAGACCGGGGAGGAATATGAGGCGGCACTGGAGGATACCACCGTCAACTATTTCTATGCCCTCTATATGCTGTCGAAATGCGAGAGTTTCATGTGTTCCGGACACTGCAACGGCTGGGATGTGGTCAATGCCTTTAACCATGACCGCTTTCAGAAAAAATATAAGTTCCAGGTGGGTGTGGCGGAGAAATAAGGCGATGGATATCAAAGAAGGTGGAGAGTGTTCCCAATGAAGCAGGATAAAATTGCCGGTTTGTTCCGGGACTTTGACCGTGCTGTGGAGATTAACCGGCAGAATCTGTATCAGATCCTTCGGGATAACCGGAAAACGGAATACGGGCGGAAAATGGCGTTTGCCCAGATAGAAGATGTGCAGGCTTATCAGGAATCCGTGCCTTTGACCATATATGAGGATTACGATGGATTGTGCAAGTATATGCGTTACACCGCCTATCCGATTGCTTACAGGATTGCTACTTCCGGAAGTACCGGCGCACAGAAGGTATTTGCATTGACCAAAGAGGCGTTGAACCGCTATGGCTCCTATATCTGTGATATGGCTTATTATCACTATGGCGGAAAAGCCGGGCCTCACATGCACACCAGTGTGTTCCGCCTGAATAAAGAGGGGGAGAATCTTCTGTCTGCGGCCTATCATGGATGGCTGAAGGAAGAGGGATTTCTTGATCCGGCGGCCTATGTGGGCGGAGAAAACATTTTGTTTGCTGATCATATCACAGATGTGTTTTATGTGAAAACATGGCTCTTGCTGTGCTGTCCATCCCTAGTTTCCATCCAGTCTATTTTTCTGTATGATATGCTCCTGATCATGCAATACCTGGAAATGAACTGGCGGTCTGTGCTGGCGGATATGAGGGCGTGTCTAAAGGCGGAAGGCGGGCGGCGTCAGCATTGTCTGCAGGGAGGAAATGCGCAGATGCCTGCATGTTTGGAAATGCAGGAGCTGCAGGTAAGACAAGAACTTCTGGCCTGCCTGCCGGAGGAAGCCATATTGTTACAGGAGGAAAAGGTACTGGAAGAAGGGTTTGATACGCCGATTCTGCCACGGCTCTTTAAAAATCTGCGCTTTATCAGCGGCATTGGCAGCAAGAGTATGGAATTTCAGACAAAGGCGCTGGCCCGCTACAGCGGCGATGTGCACATCTGTTATTTTGCCTATGCTTCTTCTGAATGTATGATGGGTGTTGCGCCTTATCCGGGGCGGGCGGAGTATGTGCTTTTGCCCTACAGCGCCTATTACGAATTCCTGGGAGAAGACGGAGAAATGACACAAATGTCAGATCTTGTGGAGGGTGCTTGTTATGAACCGGTCATAACCACGTTCAGCGGCCTATATCGTTACCGCACGGGAGATAGTATCCGCATCTGCGGCTATGAGGGGCAGGCACCGGTGTTTGAAGTGGCGGGCAGGAAGCAGACCGTGAATATCGCCGGGGAGAAGCTGGGTGAGCAGATGGTGCAGAAGGCGATTGCCGACTGGGCAGAGCTGCTTAAGATTACGCTGTCGGACTATGCCGTGGGAGTAGAGCAGACGGTTCCCGGACGGTATCTGGTGTTTGTGGAAATGGCGCCGGATGACAGCTTATGGACAGCGGACAGATCGATAGGGAAGAAGGATAAAAATCTGCGTACAATACCGGAGAATGCAGGTATTGTGCTTGACAGGATATTACAGGAAATGTCCGAAGATTACCAGGATATCCGCACTCTGGGGATGCTGCGGGAGCTGAGAGTCTTATCCTGCCGTCCGGGTTATATCGCAAAAGCGGCGGCTGGTGAGGGACACAGCAAACATCATACCTTTATAAAGGAGGCACAGACAAAGCGTCTGTTACATACTTATGAGAGAGAACAGTAAATTCATTAGCAGACTCTACTTTCGGGCGCTCTTTCCGAATGTGATCGCTGTGCTTGGCGGTACGGTCAATGTGTTCTTTGACGGTATCTTTATCGGCAGGAGATTAGGGGATGTGGGACTGGAAAGCGTGAACCAGTGTCTGCCCGTGTATCTGCTTTTGTGTACCATCGGATCCCTCTATGCTTCCGGGGCTTCCTTTCTGTCGGCCCACGCCATCGGGGAAAATGATGTGGAAGAGGGAAAGCGGATCTTTCAGGGGGTCTTGTTAGATGCGCTGCTTGTGGGAGGGGGCTTTTGTCTTCTGGGATTCATTTTTGCAGGAAGTCTGTCCGGGCTTCTGGGGACGGCGGCGTCTTTCGGCTATGTGTATCTTTATCTGCGGATTACGCTGATCGGAGGCATTGCCAAGATCATGCTGTATATTCCGTACTTTTATCTGCGTCTGGAGGGACGGGACAGGCAGTCGATGACAGCCATGTTATCCATGACGATCTTAAACATTGTACTGGATTATTGTTTTTTATTTATCCTCGACTTTGGCATCCGGGGTGCGGCCTGGGCCAGCGTGATCGCTACGGTGGCGGCTATGGGAATGAGTTTTGTGTTTCTCTTTACTGGCGATGGTACTTTCGATCCGGGATTTCAGGTGCTTCATATGTCCGACAGGGCGGCAGTCTTCCGCTATGGCAGTCCGATGGCGGTGAATAATATGCTGTCTTCGGCCCGGATTTTTGTGGTCAATCTGGTTTTGGGTTCTATGGGGATTGCTGGTCTGGTGTCTGTCTTTGCGATCGCCAACAACCTGAATGAGTTTTCCATCTGTATCCAGAACGGCGTACCACAGACGGCGGCTGCGATGACAGGAATTTTTCACGGGGAAAAGGATTCTAAGAGCGTCAGACGGGTGGTCAATGTGGAACTTCTTTCAGGGATTGTGCTTTCTCTCCTGTTTGGGGCAGTGCTTTTCTTGTTCCCGGCACAGATCGGAAGTCTTTTTGGCAGCAGTGTGGACTGTGCTTTTGCTCTCAGATGCCTGGCGGTGAGTCTGGTGTTTGCCACCGTCAATAGCGTGATGTCCTACAGCTATAATGCAGTGGGACAGCTTGCGGCGGCCAATGCAGTCACGGTCAGCCGGGGATTTGCGGCGGTGGC
>CAYUKT010000061.1:6475-8770 GCA_964445285.1 uncultured Bacteroides sp.
ATCAGCCTGGCTTTGGAGGAACTTCTGACGATCATTACGCATAAGTCCTGTCCGCCGGAAGGCTTCATGGATGTACGCGTGCTGGCCTGGGATGCGAAACGCATCCTCAGAATACGCAGCGGCGGCAGGCGCTACAACCCGATCGAAGCACAGGATGGCAGTCTTGAGTATATGGGTGTACAAATGATTTGCGCCCTGGCAAAACGGACGGAATATTTGAGTGCGCTTGGGGTCAATACGCTGATCATATACATAGAGTAAGGGGAAGCTGGATTGCAGAAGGCTGTTAAAATACGGAGGAATTATATGAATAGGAAATCGAGGCTGGCCATAAAGATGGCGTTTGGCATAGTTTTGCTGGGGGTACTGATCTGTGCGGTAAGTTCCCTGATCGGGTACCATCAGTATAAAGCCACCATTGAAAAACAGTATAATACCACGGCCTATCAATGCGCAGAGACGGCGCTGTCCTATCTGGAAACAGATCAGTGGAAGGAATATGCGCAGGCAGTCAGCGCCTTTTATCGTGGTCAGATGACGCGGGAAGAACTCGATCGGTATCGATCGGAGGAGGCATATCGACAGACACAGACACACATCGAGAGACTGCGGGAAGCCATGGATGCCAATGATGTCTTTGTGTTTGTGCTGGATACCGAAGAACTGCTGTCTTATGCGGGCACAAGGGAAGGCTGGGAGCCTCTGCACTATATTTTCGACAGCTATACGGTGCCGGAATACTCCTATACGCTGGGGGACAGCGGCAGTTTTAACCCCGATTACATACAGGAACTTTATGACATTGCTGTCACAGGCAGAAGGTCAGACAATTATTTTTTCTCCAACGGGGATTATGGGTATAATACAGCGGCAATTGAGCCGGTATTGGATGAAAATGGAGAGGTTTTTGCCCTGGCGGCGGTAGAGATCCCGATGGTGACTTTACAGGTGTCGCTCAGACAGTATCTGGTGTATGCGGTGCTTGTGACGGTGGTACTGATCGTGTTGTTTATCCTGGCCTATGTGCTGTATCTGTACCGGTATGTGGTGTGGCCTATCAATCAGATCGCCCAGGGGACGAGTGCTTTTGTGGAGAATAATAATCATATGTCCGAACTGCTTTTCCAGATCAAGACAAAGGACGAGATTCAGTATCTTGCCGAGAGTTTTATCAAGATGGAAGCCGACATTGAGAGATATATCAATAATCTCACCAGGGTCACGGCGGAGAAGGAGCGCATTGGCGCGGAACTGGATGTGGCCACTAACATCCAGAAATCCATGCTGCCCAGTATCTTTCCGGCATTTCCGGAACGGGAGGAGATTGATATTTATGCGACCATGGATCCGGCCAAAGAAGTGGGCGGGGATTTCTACGATTTCTTTATGGTGGATGAGAGACATCTGGCTATCGTGATGGCGGATGTGTCCGGTAAGGGTGTGCCGGCGGCGCTTTTTATGGTCATCGGCAAGACGCTGATCAAAGACCATACACAGACGGGCAAAGATCTGGGCGAAGTTTTTTCGGAAGTGAACGACCTTTTATGTGAGTCCAACAGCGAGGGACTGTTTATCACGGCTTTTGAGGGTGTGCTTGACCTGGTGACCGGGGAATTTAAGTTTGTCAATGCGGGACATGAGATTCCTTTTATCTGTAAAAGGGACGGTGTCTTTGAACCTTATAAGATTAAGGCGGGATTTGTCCTTGCGGGGATGGAGGGCATGAAATATAAATGCGGCAGTATGGAGCTTTCGCCAGGGGATAAGATATTCCAGTATACGGATGGCGTGACGGAGGCCACCAACAGTCGTCAGGAACTCTACGGTATGGAACGTCTGGGCAAGATCCTTTCGGACAATGCATCGCTTTCTCCTGCGGAACTTCTGCCGAAGGTCAAGGAGGATATCGATGCCTTTGTGGGAGAAGCGCCGCAGTTTGACGATATTACCATGCTGTGTCTGGAATACAGACAGCGGATGGAGGAGAAAGTCAGTTGAGCGGGTAATTATTTCGGAAATCCAGTATCTATCATTATAGGATCACAGAGGGCGGCAAAGACCTTTCGGGAGACCAGAGGCGGCGCATATACACAGCTTGTGAGCAGTGCATGAGCTGATTTGGAATGATACAGGAGAGATTACGGAGGTTTGCGGGATGAAGAGAACAGGAAGAAAATTGCTGCGGCGTATGGATGCCGTGATTATGTCCGGGATATTGCTGGTGGGAATGGTATGGCAGGCGGCGCCGTCTACTGTTCTGGCACAAGAAAAGAATGGAATCATAATAGAAAAAGC
>CAYUKT010000061.1:8870-10588 GCA_964445285.1 uncultured Bacteroides sp.
CCCCCGGTGATAATCCGCCGGACAACCCAGAGGACAACCCGGAAGAATCGATACAGGAGACAGTCAGCGGTAATGAATTGACAATTATGGATGCGCCGGAGATAGAGATGACATCCGCACTGTTTGCGGCCAGAAGCGGTGCGGCAGCTTCCGGGACGGCTTGGGAATTGGATGAGGATGGTGAATTGATAATCAGTTCTGATCCAGGCATGTCCGACTGGGTGGCAAACGGTCATGACAGGCATATGGAAGACGTGGTCAGCGTGACGATAGAAGAGGGCGTCACAGGCATTGCGGCCTCTGCGTTCGTGGATTGTGTCAATCTGACGTCCATCGGGATACCGTCCGGCGTCACAAGGATTGGAGAAGAAGCGTTTTGGAATTGCAAGCAGCTGACCTCTGTGAACATTCCGGAGAGTGTGACACAGATAGATGCTTATGCATTTCAGGCGACAGGATTGACAACGATTCGGATTCCAAAGAATGTGACGGTACTTTCGGAAGGCGTCATCTGTGAATGTGAGAATCTGACATCTGTGGTAATGGATGGAGCGGTGACAAAGATTGGCGAGAGTGCGTTTTGGCGTTGTAAGCAGCTGACCACACTGGACATACCCTCAACCGTGACGGAAATAGAAGCGTATGCCTTTCAGGAGAGCGGGTTGACCTCCATAACGCTGCCTTCTGGCATCACCACCTTTCGCAAGGAGGTATTTGACTGCTGTTTTGATCTGTCAACTGTAACGATAGAAGGGAATGTCACAGTAATCGAAGAGAGGGCATTTCGTGGATGCCAAAGCCTGACCACGCTGACGCTGCCTGACAGTGTGACGGAAATAGGGAATAATGCATTTGCAATGTGCGGGTTGACATCCATCACAATTCCGTCAGGAGTAACGGTGATCCCGGATGGAATATTTGCGCTTTGTAGAAATTTAGGCTCTGTCGCCTTGGCAGGGAATGTCACAGTGATTGGGAAGGACGCTTTTTTTGTATGTAAGAGCCTGACTGCGTTGACGCTTCCCGATAGTGTGACAGAAATTGGTAAAGACGCTTTTATGGCGAGTGGGCTGCAGACAATGTGCATACCCTCTGGTGTCACTGAGATTAAGGATGGGACATTCTCCGGCTGTTTTAATCTGACTACGGTGCAGCTGCCGGAGAATTTGACAACGATAGGTTCATATGCCTTTATGGGGGTACCTTTGGAGCAGATTACGATTCCAGAACATGTGACGGAGATTGGTGCAGAGGCATTTTGGAATTGTCTGTCATTGGAGCAGATCATCATGGAGCCGAAAAATGTGCCGATCATAGGAAACAGTGCTTTTATGAGAGAGATGGCGGATAAGATCGTGGTACCTGAGGGAATGAAGGAGGCTTACTGGGCCGCATTGGGCTTCGGCGGAAACGACAATGATCAGGGCGGCGGCAATCACGGCAATAAAGATGACAGTAGTGTCAGTGATGTAAACGATGGTAATGATAATATGGATAATTACGAGGAAGCCATCCTCAATCAGGATATGCTGGCAGGCGTTCTTGCTGGAAACGATGTGACAGGCCCGGAAAATATCGGTAATATCGTACCTGGTGATGGCAGTAACCGCAGTCAGGAGACTTCTGACAATAATGTCACAAATAAGGACGGAACAGCTGCCGGGAAATCCCACACGCAGGAACCGGGGACTGGTGAGGACACACATCTGGAATTGTAT
>CAYUKT010000062.1:0-6787 GCA_964445285.1 uncultured Bacteroides sp.
TGCCAGACAGGAGGCCCAGACGGTTTATAAGCGGCAGATGCTTTTTATCATCGGGCAGATTTTCCTGGGAGTGATGTCTGCTGGGAGGAATTTTGGTAAACAGGTAACTCAGCCCATAATTCATGCCGATGCTGCACAGAATGATGGCCAGATAACTGACATTAAAATATCCGTAAAACCACAAAGACATACCGGCCAGAAAAAGACTGGCCAGCTTATAACGTCCATATCGGTTGAGCCCGTACCATCCAATCAGTGCGATGGGCAGAAAGATGAAAATGAAAATATAAGAATTAAATAACATAAAATACCGGAATTCCTTCCTGCATACATATTTTTCTAATATAGGTAAAAAATAATAGTGACCAATAATTATAGTTTGCTATAGTATAGCAAATCCGGTCACAGCTTACAAGTCAAACACCCCTGCAAGATCAAGGTGCGGAGGGTATGGCGGGGTAAAATCAATAATCTATCATGCCCCATTTTTCGGATTAAGATACGGATTTGACAAAAAAGGGCAGAAACGGAGAAGATATGAGAAGAAAAGCGATATGGACGGGACTGGTAATTATGCTTTTGCTGACAGGGTGCGGCGACAGTATGCCTGAGGATGAATTGGTGCATAATGGTCGTGTCTATGAGACAGAGGGAGATGACGATCTGCAGGCCAGTAGTTTTCCTTTTCTTTCCCTGGATAAATATCAGGGCGGAAAAGGATTTTATACACTGCCGGAATTAAAAGATAAGGTGGAAGAACTATTGGGGGACCATTATTGGCCGGAAGATGATCTATCCAAAGAAGAATTGGAGAAACTGACCGGTATATCGGAAGACATGTATGTGGATTTTCTGGCGCAGAAACAGTCCATGGATTCTCATATTGACACCATGATCATCGTTCATGCAAAGGAAGGTTATGTGGGGGCGGTGGAACAGGCGCTTGAGGAATACCGCAGTAAGATCATTGAAGAAAATCAAGGTTATCCTCAAAATTTTGGCAAGGCCAGGGCGTCTCGGATGGAGACGATCGATGATTATGTCTGCTTTGTACAGCTGGGAGCAGACACTACCGTTGTAGCTGATAAGGGATCTGATGCGGTGACAGCTTACTGTCTGGAGGAGAATGAAAGAGCACTTTATGTGCTTGAAAAGGCAATTCTTGAATAATAAGAGAAAATGTGTATTATTTAACGTAGTAATAAGTCCAAAGTTATGATAGAATGATATGGGTGATATATCATTTTAGAAAAATTCACGATACGTTAACTAAGCAGGATGAAAAAGTAGGAGAACAGTGATGAACGGACTTATTCAGATTTCAAAGTATGCAGGTATGAGGAATGATTTGGCGCAGGCAGGAGGCGGCAACACATCCGTTAAGCTGGATGATCAGGTTATGCTGGTCAAAAGTTCAGGCTGTCAGCTGGCTGATGTAAGTGCAGATAACGGTTATATGAAAGTGAATTACCGTGCCATTCAAGATTATTTTGAGAGTCACACAGGGGATATGATGACGGAAGAGGATGGGAAAAAACTGCTCGCGCAGGCACAGATGGAGGAGGGGCATGCTTCCATTGAGACTTTTTTACATGCAATGACGGCAAAATATACATTACATTCTCATCCCATGCTGGTAAACATACTGACGGCCAGGGTGGGCGGAAAGGAGGAGCTTCAGGAGCTTTTTCCGGAAGCTGTCTGGGTGTCTTATCATAAGCCGGGAGCGGTGTTGGCACAAGCCTGTTACAGGGCATGTAAGGAACAGCTGGCGCCGAATAGCGAATATGAAGTGATCTTCCTGGAGAATCATGGCCTTGTGGTCAGTGCAGGCACTCCGGAACGGGTGATAGATAAGACGGAAGAGATCCTTAGAAAGATTGCCGGTTATCTGCATGTTTCCTATCGGATCTATTCTTCGGCCACCAGGATATGGGATATGTTTCTGCGGATTCCCCAATTGCAGGATATGATCGTATATACTACTCAGAGTCAGTATCTGTCATGGGAGTACATAGGAGATGCCCTGATAGGGGCGGGACGATGGAATCATGCTTTCTGTCCGGACTGTGTGGTCTACGGGGGCAAGAAGATTCTGTGCCTTTGTGATGATTTCAGCCGCCGGGATATTGTGGATTTTATGGATGCACATGGTATGCCGGTAGTGATCTGTTATCGAAGACATATCTATATTGTAGCGGAAAGTGTGAAAAAGGCGCAGGAGATTGAGAATGTGATGAGTTTTGCGGCGCAGGTTCAGACGGCGAATCTGAAGAAGAAGATGAATTACTTGAATGAGGATCAGCAGGATGAACTGTTAAACTGGGACAGTGAAAAATACCGCAGGATGATGAAATAGGAGGGATGGCCATGTATGTATTGATTCCGATGACAGGTTATGGCTCCCGTTTTGTGGCGGCCGGCTATAAGGAGCTTAAGCCTTTTATACCGATTATGGAAATGCCGATCATAGAATGGATTGTAAAGAAGATGTATCCGGCTGATACGGATTTTATATTTGTGTGCCGGGGGGAACATTTTGCCGAGGATCCTGGCATGAGAGAGAGGCTTACGGCGCTTGCGCCACAGGCACAGATCGTGGCGATTGATAACTGGATTAAAAAAGGGCCTGTCTATGATGTGCTTCGGGCATATCGGGAATTAAAAGATTCGCACCGGATTGATACGAAAGCGCCTTATATCATCAATTACTGTGATTTTTACATGACTTGGGATTTTCAGGCCTTCGCGGCTATGGCAAAGGAAAGGGATTGTGACGGCAGTGTGCCCTGTTATACAGGATTTCACCCCCATCTGCTGCCACAGAAAAATTTTTATGCGTCTTGTCTAACGGACGAAGAGGATAATCTGATCGAGATTCGGGAAAAATATTCCTTTGAGGAGGATAAGACAAAGGCCAGACATTCACCGGGTCTGTACTATTTTAAAAACGGCGATATCATGGAGAAGTACTGCCAGATTCTGACGGAACACGAAGAGTGTGCCATCAATGGCGAATATTATGCCAGCCTGCCCTATAACTTTATGGTGCAGGACGGTCTGAAAGTGTGGGTGCCGGCTGATGTGGATTATTTTTGCCAGTGGGGCACACCGGAGGATATGCAGGAGTTTGTGTATTGGACTGATTTGATCCGCCAGGCCAAAGACGGCGGCTCGGCAAAGGATGTGCCAGAGAAAGAGGCGGCACCTGCCGGCAAAGTGTTGATACCGATGGCTGGCGCCGGACAGCGGTTTGCGGAAGCGGGATATAAAGAACATAAACCTGCCATCATGACCATAGACCGCTGGGACGGACAGGAGAAGCCCATGGTAGTCTGCGCAACGAAGGATTTGCCGGGCGTTAAGGAAGACGGCAGCAATGTGATCTATGTGGACCGGACATTTCATAAAGAAGACGGTGTGGAGGATATTGTCAAACAGTATTATCCGAAAGCACAGTTTATCACCATTGACCATTTGACGGAGGGACAGGCCTGTACCTGTATGCTGGCGGAAGCATACCTTGATCCCAAGGAACCGCTTTTGATTGCGGGATGTGATAACGGGATGGATATTGACACGGAAGCGTTTCAGCATCTGACACAGGATTGCGACTGTATTGTGTTTACCTATCGGCACAATGAGGCGGTTTTGGCTAATCCCAATGCTTATGGCTGGATGATCACAGACGATCAGGGGAATATTACGGGTACTTCCATCAAAAAGGCGATTTCTGATACGCCGATGGAAGATCCGGCGGTGGTTGCCACTTTCTGGTTCAGGGAAGCCGGGATTTTCCTGGAAGCAACGGCCAAAATGATTCAGGAGAATGACAGGATCAACGGGGAATTTTATGTGGATCAGACAGTGAAGCATGTGCTGGATCTGGGGTATCGGGCGAAGATTTTTGATATCGACCGCTATGTAGGCTGGGGTACGCCGGCAGACTATGAGGGTTATCAACACACATATAAATATTTTGAGGATTTCCTTAAGAGAGAAAGTCTGGTAAGATAGAAGATAGACACAAAAGAAAGGCATTGGTCTGTCAGATGTTACAAAAATTACCTGCACTTGACATGGAGAAGAATTATCAAAAATATTTAAAGGCTGCCATTATTATGGGAGTCTTATTCAAGTTATGCCTGATGGGGCTGTTTTCTTCTGATTATCAGGATCTGATGTTTATTCCCTTTGTGAAGTGTTTCTTAAGCGGGGAGAATCCTTATCAGTTCTATTATGATCATCAACTGCTCTCATCTTTTCCCTATCCGCCCGTGATGCTGTTTATTGAGTGTATTGGCGGCGTTTTTGTCACACTCTTTGCGGGGATGCCCATTTTTGTCCAAAATCTGGTGTTTAAAATGCCGATTCTTTTACTGGATCTGCTCGGCTTATATTTTCTGATGCAGATTTTCAAAGATAAGAGAAAATATATTTTGGTGCTGTATTTTCTGTCTCCGATTATTTTATATGCCTCTTATATGCATGGACAGCTGGATATCATTCCCACCGTATTTTTGGTGGGAGCGGTTTATTTTCTGGCGGAAACAAATGGTATGGCGGAAAAACACTCATCCAATGAGTGGAAATTTATGGTCTTTCTTGCACTTGCACTTTCGTCTAAGTTCCATATCGTGGCGGTACTTCCCCTGTTTTTTCTTTATATCTACAAAAGAAAAGGACGCCGGAAAGCCATTGTCATGATGGGGCTGCCTGTCCTGGCTACGGTGGCTGTTGTGCTGCCGTTCTGGGGAAGCGGATTTATCAACATGGTAGTGTTTAACAAGGAACAGCAGGCCATCGACAGCGTCTATCTGGATTATGGGAATGCACATCTGCTGCTTTCTGTGCTGGTGCTGCTCTTCATTTATTTCCAGGCTTTTCAGATCAATCAAATGAACAGGGATCTGCTGATCAGTATGACGGGACTGCTCTTCTCAGTCTTTCTTGCGTTCGTGCCCGCAATGCAGGCATGGTTCATCTGGATCGTGCCGTTTGTTATGTTGTATCTGGCGGGTCTTTCCGAGAATCGGGGCAAGATGGCCTTGGTTTATGGGGCATTCAACCTGTTGTATCTGCTGTATTATGTATGTTTTCATAAGACACAGTTTGTGGATTTATATTTTCTTGGCAGGGATTTAAGCTTTCTGAAGCTGTCAGATCCTGCATTAAAGGATATCGTGTTTACGTTGATGGTAGGTGTTTTCTTGATTTTAGTAGTCTGCATGTATCTGTATGGAGTGAACAGCAATTCCTACTATCGCCGCAGAAATCGTCCCTTCACGATCGGGATCGCCGGAGACAGCGGTGCGGGCAAGAGCAGACTGCTCACTATGTTAAAGGAACTTCTCTCAGAAGATCATATCCTGTGCGTGGAAGGGGACGGAGACCACAAGTGGGAGCGCGGCAATGATAATTGGAAAGAGATGACACATCTGAATCCTCAGGCCAATTATCTCTATCGACAAGCGGAGGATTTGCAGGTGCTGCGCGGTAATAATGCGGTCAGACGGGCTGATTATGACCATGAGACCGGGACTTTTACCAGTAAGAAAAGGTTAGTGCCCAAGCCCTATATCGTTATGTGCGGATTACATTCCCTCTATTTACCGCAGATGCGGCAGGCTTTGGATATGAAGATTTATCTGGATACGGACGAGGATCTCAGATGTTATTGGAAGCTGGAAAGAGATCAGGGCAGCAGGGGACATGACAGGACAGCGGTCATGGAGCAGATCAAAGCCCGCCGGGAAGATGCCGCTCGTTATATTCATCCGCAGAAGCAGTACGCGGATCTGGTGATCCGTTACTTTGATCCGTTGTTGTCAGCAGAAGAAAATCCGCCGGAAGGTTATGAGGCGTCTTTGAGCGTGGAATTCCTGATAGATATAGAAGTCAATGCGGAACCGATGCTTGCAATCCTGCGGGATCAGGGAGTATCCGGCACTTTAACGTACGATGACCTTTTACACCAGAAAATAGTATTTCAAAGTAAGGATCTTGGGGTGAAGAAAGAGTTCTGGGCGTCTGCGGCGTGCAGCGCCATACCGCAGATCGAGGATCTGACAGGCGGCCATATGGTCTGGGAGGACGGGGTAAACGGCGCCGTACAGTTGATGCTTCTGCTGGTGATCGGTGAGATTATGAAAAAGGATTGAGGAAAGGGGATACAACGAATTGTTGTATAGAATAAAATGATAAGGGCAGTGATCTTTGATCTGGACGATACTTTATATGGTTATAAAGCCTTGGACCAGGAAGCTGGCAACAGGGTGAAAACACTTGTCTGCAAGCGCCTGAAAGTCAGTGAGGAAAGATACGAAGAGGCTTTTAGGCACGGGCGTAAGGCGACCAAAGACAGTCTTGGCGATACGGGAGCATCGCACAACAGAATGTTGTATTTTCAAAAAACACTGGAATATTTGGATTGTAAGCCCCTGTCTCTGTCTTTGCAGATGTATGAGACCTACTGGGGCACTTTTCTTACACAGATGCAGCTGCGGCCGGGTGTCCGGGAATTATTGGACAGACTGCATGAAAAGGAGATCAAAGTCGGAATCTGTACAGACCTGACAGCGCATATCCAACATCGCAAACTGGAGGCTTTAGGACTGGTGGATGATGTGGACTGTCTGGTGACCAGCGAGGAGGCTGGGAAGGAGAAGCCTGCACCGGAAATTTTTGCACTGTGTCTGGAGAAACTGGGGCTGCAGCCGGCAGAAGTCTGCTTTGTGGGAGACGACTACAAAAAGGATGTGATGGGAGCTGTGGCAGCAGGCATGCA
>CAYUKT010000062.1:6887-10466 GCA_964445285.1 uncultured Bacteroides sp.
AGGGGATGGAAAAAAATATGAAACTTTCAATCGTAGTACCGTGTTATAATGAAGAAGAGAATATACCGCTTATTTTAGAGCGTTTCCAGGAAGTGATAGGGCGGGAAGACATGGAGGTCATCCTGGTCAACAATGGTTCCACGGACAACAGCGCGCAGGTGCTGGAAGAGTTATTGCCAAAGTATCCCTTTGCAAAGACGACACTGGTGGAGGTGAACCAGGGATATGGATACGGTATTCTGCAGGGGCTGAAAATGTGTCAGGGTGAGTACATCGGCTGGACGCATGCGGACATGCAGACGGACCCGGCGGATATCATAAAAGCGCTGGATATTATTGAGCGGGAAAAAGGACTTGTATTTGTAAAAGGCAATCGAAAGGGACGGCCATTGTTTGATGTATTCTTTACGGTCGGTATGAGCCTTTTTGAGACCTGTTATCTACGTAAGAAATTGTATGATATCAATGCGCAGCCCAATATTTTCCCTAAGGTCTTCTTTGATGGATGGGTGGAGCCGCCCCACGATTTTTCCCTGGATCTGTATGCCTTGTATATGGCCCGGAAGAAGGGGCTTAAGGTAGTCCGCTTCCCGGTGCTCTTTCCGGAAAGGATTCATGGGGAATCCAAATGGAATACCGGACTTAAGGCAAAGTGGAAATTCATTAAGAGAACCATTGATTTCAGTGTAAAATTAAAGAAGAGCGGGAAGCTGTGAATGGAAATATAATACATAGGAAAACCGGAAGTAAGCACATGAGAGCGGATAAGGCAAAAATATTATATGTTAGAGGTTTGCCGGCAAATATCCTGAAGGAGGAAATATGGAATACATAGCACATAGAATCAATACAGTGGAAGAACTTCGCAAACTGTCTACAGAATATGGAGTGGAACTAGATCTGAGGGACGATTTAAACGGGAGGATCTATATTTCCCATAATCCCTTCGAGGCGGGGGAGGACTTTGAAGATTACTGCAAAGAATATCATCATGGAACCATGATCTTAAACATTAAGAGTGAGCGGATTGAACATAAAGTACTCGAATATATGGAGCAGTATCATATTGAAAAATACTTTTTTCTGGATTCTTCGTTTCCGATGATCAAGCTGTTGACGGATATGGGGGTTCATCAAGTGGCGCTCCGGTTCAGCGAATTAGAGGGGCTTGATACAATCCGCAATATGGCGGGCAGAGCCGAGTGGGTATGGGTGGACTGCTTTACGAAAGTGCCCATTGACCAAGAAAGCTTTCAGGAATTGAAGTCACTTGGTTATAAGCTGTGTTTCGTATCCCCCGAGCTGGAAGCGCAGGAGGAGAAACTGCCCTTGTATAAACAGTATCTCAAGGAGCAGGGTATTGTGTTCGATGCGATCTGCACCAAGAGCTACCATATTAAGGATTGGATGGAATAATGAACAGGAAGACAAAAGAAAAAGCCGCAGCGGCGGCTGCCATTGTAGTTACGCTGATTGCGGGAATGCTTTTATTTTACAGACATTGGCGGTTTGAGCTGCCGCTGTATCCCAATGTGGATGAAATGCTGTCGCTGCAGAATATTTATGATTTGCTGGATCAGCATCTTTATACGGGGGATATTTATGTACTGGATTTTTTCCGTTATCCCCATCTGACTTTCTATTATGCGGCGGTGGGAGTCAGGATTTTAGGAAAATTCCTGGCCGGGGTAGATACCGTAGTGCTGCTTCGCTATGTGGTTTGCGGCACAGCGCTTCTTTCCAATATCTGCATATATTTCACCGTGAAGATTATGACGGGAAGCCGAAAATGGGGCTATTTGGGATTTCTGTTGTCGGTCTTTTCCCTGTATGGCTATGCTTATCTTTATTACACGGGGCCGGATACACTTTTGTATGCGGTGGCTAACGTGCTGCTTTTGCTTGGGTGTGTTATTTACCAGGATCAGAGCGAAGAGCGGGTGGTGTATCTATGGTATCCGCTGATGGCAGTCTGTATCGGTCTGGCAATGGCGGCCAAATACCATGGAATCGTGTTCGGCATCTTCTGGCTGGCATTGCATATCCGGAAGAAGTATTGGAAGAGTTACCGGAATAATTATCTGTTTTTTATTGACTGTATTGTGCTGGCGCTGGTGTTTACACTGTGCAATTACTCCCTGTTCTTTCATTTTAAGACCTTTATCGGAGATAATCTATATAATCTGGATCACTATGCCTGGGGACATCCGGGTATCGAACATAATCTGCCGCTTCTGGGCTATCTGGAAGCCTTTGGGTTTACAAACTATGGAGCGGTGGGCGGAATATTACTCTTTATTGGAATTGCACATTTGATTCGCAAAAAAGACTGGGGGCAGCTGGTGGTATTTTTGTTGATGCCAGTCTGTATCCTGCTTTTGTTATCCAAGTATCAGATTGTGCTTGGCAGGAATATGTCCCTGGTACTGCCCTTTGCGTTTCTCTTTATGACCTATGGATTGATGGAAGTGGGGCGGATCTTGGATGCGTGTCTTTTCTGTGGTAGAAAGACAGATAAGGGGGACCAGGAGACCAAAGAAATAAAAGAAGATAAGGAACATAAAAGGGATCAGGAGAGCGGCGGGGACAGCAAAAGGATAACGAATAAGTTTACGGCAGCAGGTGTTGTAACAGGCATCGTGGTGTTAATGGTTATAGGCAATGTAACAGTTGTGTGCAACAATTACCGTTATGGTCTGACTTATACCCAGGCGTCTGCGGATATTGCAGGATTAATTCCGGAAGGGGCGAAAGTTTACTGCACATCCTATGCACCGGTGATGGATACTGAGAAGTATGAGATAGTTGATATCGGGGAAGATATATCCCTGCTCCCGGACCAGCTTGCACCGGGGGAGTATTATATCGATGTGCAGTATGCCACAGGTTATTTTTCCCAGCGGAAGGATTATCTGATCTGTCAGGGGAAGGATATGTACCCGGATATGAGAGCGGCATATGAAGGGAAGGTAGAAAGATATATGGAGGTCAGGGACTATCCGGGCATTTCCTACGGCGGGGAATGGAAATATCGGATTGGGTATCTTGATATTTTTCGGTATACACCGGGAGAGTATTATGTAGGACCAAGTATCACAATTTATGCAGGGGAGTAGAATCATAAAACGTGTAAAGCGGCATGCCCTCATTTTAGAGACTGTTTAAAAATTCCACTTACGTAAATTTTGAGACAATGATAAAATGATAAGGGAAAAGGGATAGTTTGGAATGGGTGGAAGATCGCTATGCGTTGGATACCTTTGCAGGATATAGATACCAGAGAATGGAAATTATGTGTTCTGTACAGTGACTGTATGTCGTATGAAGTAACAAACATAGAATCAGAGCGCGTGGAAAGGATTCTGGCCTGTGCAGCATATATGAATGATGGGATCACGGAAGGGATTGATTCCACCACGCTTGCACGATTGTCAGAACTAAAAAATAAATACGGACAACAGACATGAAAGAAAAATCATGTCAGAAATTCTTTTAACAAAAGTTCCAGTTCCTCGGCTTCCGATGAGGTGAAAGCCGGGGAATTTTCTGTATTTTTTTCGGTATGCTTTGGCAGGGAAA
>CAYUKT010000063.1:0-5595 GCA_964445285.1 uncultured Bacteroides sp.
ATTTCGTTACAAGGATGCGATGAAGCGGTTTACCAAGTTTGATTTTGACTGAGCAGATGGATGATGCAGATGAAAAGAACGGTAAGTTGGACGAAGGCACATTAGATAGAGATTAGGATCAGAAAGTTTAAGAAGGAGTGCATAGCATGCAGTATCTGAAGGGAGCGGACATTTCCACCATCAAAGAGGTGGAGGGACTGGGCGGCAGGTTTTATGATCAGGGTATTGAGAAGGATGTATTCGTCATTTTAAAGAACTATGGTTTCAACGCGGTACGCCTCAGGCTGTGGAACAATCCCTATTCGGAGGAAGGCAGACCATACGGGGCAGGTACGAATGACCTGCCCACAACGATAGAACTATCGCGCAGGGCGCTTTCCCATGATATGGAGGTGCTTCTGGATATCCAGTACAGCGATTTCTGGGCGGATCCGGGGAAACAGCGTGTGCCCAAGGCCTGGAGAGGCATGGATGAAGAACAGCTGGAGCAGGCAGTCTATACTTATACAAGGGACACCCTGCTGTCCATGAGAAAGGCAGGGGCTTTTCCAACGATGATCCAGGTGGGGAACGAATTGACCAAAGGGATGTTATGGCCTTTGGGAAAGCTGCCGAACTATGATAACCTGGCCCGGTTTGTCAATGCGGGCATCCGTGGTGTACGTGCAGTGGATACGGATGTGCCGGTCATGCTGCATCTGGACAATGGCGGCAATAATGTGATGTACAGAGACTGGTTTGATCATTATCTTGAGAGAGGGGAAGCATTTCAGATCATCGGTCTGTCGTATTATCCGTTCTGGCATGGATCTTTGGATGCGCTTCAACACAACATGAATGATCTGGCGCTGCGTTATGGCAAGGAACTGATGGTGGTTGAGGTGTCCATGGGATTTACCATGGAAGATTATGCGGCTTATGAGAAGCTGAAACCGGAAGAGCGAAAAGGGTATGCCACCAAGCAGGCGTTGGTGGAGCAGATTCCCTTTTCCATGAGTAGGGAAGGGCAGTGCGAATTTATGAAAGCATTGCTACAGGTGATAGAACAGGTGCCGGAGCATAAGGGCAGGGGATTTTTTTACTGGGAACCGGCGTGGATTCCGGTGCCGGGTTCCGGTTGGGCCAATGAAGAGGCGCTGGCGTATATAGAAGAAAAAGGCCCAGGCGGCAACGAGTGGGCCAACCAGGCGCTGTTTGATTATGAAGGAAATGCGCTGCCTGCGCTTAAGGTCATCCGGGACTATCAGCCGCAGGAGGATTAAACTGCGCAGGCAGAAGGTTATGCTTTTGCCTGTGCAGTGGATTTGCGGACGATCAACTGCGGTCGCAGCAGTGTTCGGCTGATGGAGATATGGTTGATCAGGGAATTTAAAGTGTGAAACCCTGATTTGCCAAGTTCCAGACGATCCTGTCTGACTGTGGTGAGCGGCGGATGCAGTTTGGCAGAAAGCGGGATATCATCAAATCCGATGACGCTTACATCCTCAGGAACCCGGACGCTGCGCTTATTACACTCGGTGATCACACCAGAGGCGATCAGGTCGTTGCCGCAAAGAATGGCGGTAATGCCCATGGAAAGCAGGCTTCCCACATGATCCTTGGCGGCATCCGCCACATAGTAGCCATAGGGCATGGTGGCTTCGCTGAAAGGAAGGTCGTGGGCCGTCATGCTGTCGATATACGCCTGCCGCCGCCGTTCTGAGATCATGGAATTGCGGGAACCATTGATCAGGGCGATACGGCTGTGACCGAGGTTCATCAGGTGGAGGATGGCATCGTCAATGCCCTCCAGACTGTCCGTACCAACAGAACCCACACAGGGGTTTTTACTGATGTAATTATCAAAAAGGACGGTAGGGATCGTGGTGGTGTTAAACTGGCTCATCCAGTCATCCTGCAAGGCAAACCCCACCATAAAACCTCCCACAAAGCCGTTCTTTAACATATAGGTATCGTATTTTTCTGTGGACTGGAAAAGGGGCGTTATGGGGAAGACCGTGACATCGAAGTTCTCCCGGAATGCAACCTGACGAAACCCCAGGATGATATCGTATCCGAACTGATCCGGGGTTTCATAATCCATATTTTCCACGAAGAGACAGACCTTACGGCTGTCCCGGCCGCGCATTTGCTTGGTGGTATAGCCAAGTTCCACGGCAGTGTCGAGCACGGTCTGGCGCAGAGATTCGCTGATGTCGCTGGCGCCGTTGAGTCCTTTGGAGACGGTGCTGACAGACACACCGAGTCGGTTGGCAATATCTTTGATCGTAGCCATAATGACCTCCATTATCTTATAATTCTTAAATAAGCATATTAGAAAAAAGGCAAGAAATCAAGAAAGTTGCGAAAACTTTCGAAAAGTTGTGAAAAATACACAAATATGCCTCCTTATATCCGTCTAAAATAGCAAAAAACTCGTGAAAAACGATTTCTGTATTGACAAAAACAGTTAAAAGGTGGTAAATTTAACTCAGATACGAAAGTTTACGAAAATTTTAGAGGACCAAAGTTATAAAACGGTCTTCGTGGTCGAATGGATATGATTTTTATATTTGGGGGACATAGAAGGTGAAGGGGAAGACATTGACGAGAGGTGCCGGTGTGCTGATGTCGATATCCAGCCTGCCTTCGGCCTATGGAATAGGAACTTTCGGCAGTGCGGCTTTCCGGTTTGTAGATCTTCTGGTAGATCTCAAACAAAAGTATTGGCAGATCCTGCCGATGGGGCCGCTCACTGTGGGAGACAGCCCATTTCAGGCAATTTCCCTTTTTGCGGGGAATCCTTATTATATCGATCTGGATGAATTGATAGAAAGAGGACTTTTGAGGCAGGAGGAAGTAAATGCCTACCGTTGGGGAGATAGCGAGGAGAAGGTAGATTACGGGATTCTCTATCAGAACAGATACACGGTCTTACAGCAGGCATTTAAGCGGTTTGACTGCTCAGATGAAGATTACATAATATTTTGCAGCACAAATAAGGCATGGCTTGAGGATTACAGCCTTTATATGGCGCTCAAGTATCATTTTGATAATAAGGCCTGGTATGAATGGGAAAGGCCGGTTAAGGACAGAATGGAAGAAGAGCTTATAAAATACAGGAACCTTCTGTCGGAGGAGACAGCTTTCTGGAAATTCTGTCAGTACGAGTTCTACAGACAGTGGAACATGCTGAAACGCTACGCCAATGGGCGCGGGATACAGCTGATCGGCGATATGCCTTTTTATGTGGCATACGACAGCGTGGATGTGTGGACGCACAGAGAGCTTTTCCAGCTTGACGGCGAAGGCCGGATGATCAGTGTGGCGGCCTGCCCGCCAGATGATTTTTCTGTCAATGGACAGATTTGGGGCAACCCGGTCTATGACTGGGAGGCCATGGAGAAAGATGACTTTAGTTGGTGGCAGGCCAGAATGAGGCATCAGGCAGCGCTTTTTGATGTGATCAAGATAGACCACTTTCTGGGGGTCGTCAAATATTTCAGCCTTTCGGCAGGGGAAAAAGATATCCGGATGGGAAGATGGTCAAAGGGACCGGGAAGAAAACTGACGGATCTTCTGGAGCAGGCGGCGGACGGCAAGCCTATCATTGCGGAGAACATGGGGACTGTGCTGCCGGGAGTCAACAAACTGATCCAGAGAATGGGATGGCCTGATATGAAGGTACTGCTCTTTGCCTTTAACGGTAAGGCGGACAATGCCTATCTGCCTCACAATTATGAGGATACGAATACGGTGGTGTATGCGGGAACCCATGATAACGATACGATCATTGGTTATTATAGGGACCGTACCGACTATGAACTGGCTTATCTGTATTCTTATTTAAATATAAATAAGAAGGAAGAGATCTCGGATGCTTTTATCCGGGCAGCCTATGCCAGTATTGCGGATGTGGTGATACTTCAGATGCAGGACATTCTGCGGCTGGACAGTGAAGCCAGGATGAATCAGCCCTCCACGGTGGGAGGAAACTGGAAATGGCGGATCATGGAGGATGCGCTCCCGGAGGAGCGGAGAAGCTGGATCCGCACGCAGACCGCGCTTTACAGAAGATAGCGGCGGAGAACAGAAAAACCGCAGAGTGCGGCCGGCCTGGGCAATCCATATCAGTTACGGTATAAAATGTGACGACACATTTTATATAGAAACAACATTTGACTTTTGACGATAAAGTCGGAAAGAGAGAGGAAAAGATTATGAAGAAGAAAGTATTGGCAACATTACTGGCAACAGCATTGGCAGCCAGCTGTCTTGCAGGCTGCGGCGGATCTGGCGATGCAGCGCAGACACCGGCAGCAGATGCACCGGCAGCTGAGGCTCCCTCAGCGGATGCGCCTGCGGCTGAGGCTCCCTCGGCTGAAGAAGCAGCACCTGCAGGGGATGCTGCGGCAGATCCAATTGCAAACCTGATCGCAGCTACAACAGGTACCGTGACTTTAAAGGTATGGGCATCTGAGGAAGATCAGGATCTTACAACAAAACTCCTTGATGAGTTCAAGGCAGCTTATCCGGATGTGACTTTTGATATCACACTTGGTGCAGAGTCTGAGTCTACTGCAAAGGATACAATCCTCACGGATGTAGAGGCAGCAGCAGATGTGTTCTCATTTGCTGATGACCAGATCAATGAGCTGGTAAAGGCTGGTGCACTGCAGGAAGTAGTTGCAAACTACACCTATGATGTGGCAAATGAGAATGTAAGCGGCGCTGTTGAGGCAGCTACTGTCGATGGTAAATTATATGCATATCCGATGACGGCTGATAACGGTTATTTCATGTTCTATGATTCTTCCGTATTTTCCGAGAGCGATGTGCAGTCCTTAGAGAAAATGGTTGAGGTTGCGCAGGCGGCGAACAAGAAGATCGCCATGGATATCTCCAACGGTTGGTATATTTACGCTTTCTTCCAGGGCGCAGGCCTTGACCTGAAACTGAATGAAGACGGTCTCACCAACACCTGTACATGGAATGCGGCAGGCGGTACGGACGTGGCACAGGCTATTATCGATCTGACAGCATCTAACGTGTTAGTAGACATGGGTGATGAGGATATGGCTAACCAGATTGCAGAGGGCAATGTGGCTGCATGTGTAAACGGTACATGGAGAGCAGAGACGGCTGCAGAAGCATGGGGAGACAACTATGCGGCTACCAAGCTTCCTACTTTCAATGCAGGCGGCAAAGACTGCCAGATGTCTTCTTACTCCGGTTACAAGCTGGTCGGTGTTAATCCTCACTCCGCTAACATCGGCTGGGCAATGCTCCTCGCAGAGTATCTGACCAATGAGGCATCACAGACTGCAAGATTTGAAGCAAGAGGCCTTGGCCCTGCAAACATTGCGGCAGCAACTTCACCGGCAGTTCAGGCGAATCCCGCTATCGCAGCACTGGCAGCACAGGCAGCATACGCAACACCTCAGCGTGTAGGCGGTAACTTCTGGTCCCCTGCTGAGACATTAGGACAGATCCTTGCATCCGGTAACCCGGACGGCACAGATCTTCAGGAACTGTTGGATACCACAGTTGAGGGTATTACGGCGCCTGTCGAATAAAAAAAGTAATTTGCTTCGCAAATAACTTTACGAGGACTGC
>CAYUKT010000063.1:5605-8250 GCA_964445285.1 uncultured Bacteroides sp.
TGCTTCGCAGCCTCGGTCGGAAATAAAGTCTTTGGTTATAACGAATCGAGCAAGCTCGATTACGAGATCCGTTTCGCGGACTCGGCATAAGAGTAAAAAGAGATTTCGGTTTTAACTTTACGGGGACTGCTTCGCAGCCTCGGACAGGAATAAAAACAAATCGAGCAAGCTCGATTAGGAATGATGGGTTTTAGAAGAAATAAGGTAAACGTGAGGGTGGGTGTGTTCACTCGCCCTCTTCTTGAAAAGTGACAGTTGCTTCTGAGAGGAGTTTCGTATGAAGAAGGCATTTAGCGCGATAGAAAATTATTTTAAGGATTTTGGAATTGCCTTTGTCAAGGGAGATGTGTGGGTTAAGGTTTCGGCTGTCCTGATGGGTGCGGGTTATATTGCCAGGAAACAGGTGATCAATGGTATTATTATGTTCCTGGTGGAAGCTTTGTTTGCAGTGTTGTGCATCGGTTATGCGGCGCCCAACCTTGCTAAGTTTGGAACACTCGGCACAGTGCAGTTTGAGCAGGTGTTTGATCCGCTGACGATGACCAGTACGATCAACGATTATGATAATTCTTTCCTGATTTTGTTGAATTCCATTATTGCACTGTTTTTGATTCTGGTATTTGTTATCTTCTGGATCGCAAACATGAAAGCGGTCTACCGCCTGCAGCTTCGGCAAGAAAATGGGGAACATATCAATACTTTTGCGGAAGATATACGGGCATTATTTAATGAAAAATTTCATATTACCTTGTTAACACTGCCGACTATCGGCGTTATCCTGATGAATATCCTGCCAATTCTGGTCCTGGTGGCGGTCGCATTTACCAATTACGATCAGCAGCATATGCCGCCAAGTGCATTGTTCACCTGGGTGGGTTGGTCTAACTTTAAGAACCTGTTCACCAGTTCCGTGACGGTGACCTTTGGATATTCTTTCAAAAAAGTATTAATCTGGACATTAGAGTGGGCGGTGCTTGCTACCTTTACAACGTATATTGGTGGTATTTTACTCGCCAAGTTTATCAATAATAAGAAGACGAAACTGCCGAAGATGTGGAGAACCCTCTTCATCATCGCTATTGCGGTGCCGCAGTTCGTTACATTGCTTCTGGTACGTAACTTCTTTGCGGACAGCGGTATCGTCAACACTTTCTGCAATAATATCGGTTTCACGGATTTCCTGAAAAATGTGGGATTGGTTCCTGCTAATTTAAGTTATATCCCATTCTTGACCAATCCGGGCTGGGCGAAGGTGATGATCGTTATCATCAATATCTGGGTGGGTATTCCTTACCAGATGCTGATCGCAACGGGTGTTTTGATGAATATTCCGGAAGATCAGATTGAGAGCGCGAGGATTGACGGTGCGAATCCGTTACAGATTTTTATTAAGATCACAATGCCGTACATGCTCTTTGTGACCGGGCCGAGCCTGATCACGGATTTTGTCAAGAATATCAATAACTTTAACGTGATCTATCTGCTGACGCAGGATGTGTTCGTCACAAGCGACCAGCTGCTGGCAAACTCCAACGCGAAGGAGGTTGACTTGCTTGTCACCTGGCTGTTCCGTCTGACGAATGAGTATTACAACTATAAAATGGCGTCCGTTATCGGTATTGTCGTATTTATTATCTGTGCGGCGTTCACTCTGGTTACCTTTACCAGAACGATCAAAGGAGATAAGGAGGAGGAGTTTCAATAATGAAAAAGACAGTAAATTCTATTATAAGACATTTAGTTTTGCTTCTCCTGGCGGTGGTTTGGCTGATTCCGATCCTCTGGCTTTTTGTTACCTCGTTTAGCGGGTACAAGGGAATCAATACGTCTCATTTTTTCCCGGAGACATGGACGCTTGATAACTATGCGCAGTTATTTTTCCGGTCAGACTCTATCGTGCAGTATAACAGGTGGTTTATGAATACATTGGTAATCGCAATCTTTACCTGTCTGATATCAACCATACTTGTACTGATGGTGAGTTATACAATGAGTAAAATGCGTTTTCCGGGTAGAAAACAGTTGATGAGTTTTAGTATCATTTTAAATATGTTCCCCGGTGTGTTGTCCATGATCGCTATTTACTTTATCCTGAAGACCTTTAACCTGACAAACAGCCATATAGGTATGATCATTGTCTACTCAGCGGGTGCAGGTCTTGGATTCTTGATCTGTAAAGGTTTCATGGATACGATCTCCGTATCCTTGAGTGAGGCGGCAAGACTGGAGGGGGCTTCCGAAGCGAAGATATTCTTTCGGATTATCATTCCGCTCTCCAAGCCGATCATTGTGTACACGGTCATCAGTTCTTTCTTAGTGCCTTGGGGCGACTTCGTGTTTGCGAAGCTGATGCTGAATTCCGGTATAGCGACAGACTGGACCGTTGCGATCGGACTTTTCAATATGCTTGGTAAGTCCATGATCGCAAAATACTTCTCCGTATTCTGTGCAGGTGGTGTGGTGATATCCGTGCCGATTTCCATCCTGTTCCTGATCATGCAGAAATTCTACGTGGAAGGTATTACAGGCGGTTCTGTCAAAGGTTAAATTTCTGGCGGAAACGTGACGCAGAGAGGACAATGGAGAACGAGGTAAAAATAGTAAAGATAGTGACAGGCTGTACTTGCAAGGTGCAGCCTGTTATT
>CAYUKT010000063.1:8350-10437 GCA_964445285.1 uncultured Bacteroides sp.
ATCAACAGCTGTGACAGGGAGGAATGGATTGGATGCAGGAATGGAGGATGCTATGAAGCGGAACAGGATAAGAGGAGTGGCAGGAATCCTGGCAGCGGCTGTATTAGCCAGCGGCTGCGGCGGAATAGAAAACGGCAGGACTATGGTGCTGACCAATGAGACTGGGCAGGAAGCAGAGGTAACGGAAGCCGGCGGATCCGCGGCAGACGGGGAGATGACTGGTCAGGAAAAGGGAATGACGGACGAAACAGGAGCAGAAGAATCCGGAAGCGGAGCAGGGGCGGCAGCCTGGGAGAGTCTGCCGCTGCAGATGATTGACGATAATTACAGAACATACTACGAGGTTTTTGTCTATTCCTTCTGTGACAGTGACGGTGACGGGGTGGGAGACCTGCAGGGACTGATTTCGAAGCTTGATTATATCAATGACGGTGATGACGCCACGGATACGGATCTTGGATGTAATGGTATCTGGCTGATGCCGGTGAATCCTTCGCCTACCTATCATAAATATGACGTGGCAGATTATTATGCCATCGATGAAGCGTATGGAACCCTGGAAGATTTTCAGGCGCTTCTTGCGGAATGTGACAGGCGTGGTATCAAGGTCATTCTGGATCTGGTGCTGAATCACAGTTCTTCTCAAAATCCCTGGTTCCAGGAAGCCTGTGCTTATCTGCAGGGATTGCATGGAGCGGAACCGGACGCAGAGACGTGTCCATATTTTGAGTACTATCATTTCTCCAAAGAGCAGGGCGGCGGTTATTATGCGGTGGAAGGCACGGACTGGTATTATGAAGCCCAGTTTTGGTCCGAGATGCCGGATCTGAACCTGGACTGTGAAGCCTTGCGGGATGAAATCGCACAGATCACGCAGTATTGGCTGGACATGGGCGTGGGCGGTTTTCGTCTGGATGCGGTGAAAGAATACTATTCCGGGTCGCCGCAGTCCAATATTGACTTCTTAAGCTGGTTGACTAATACAGTCAAATCTCAGAAAGAGGATGCTTACCTGGTGGGAGAAGCCTGGCTGGATATGGAGGAGTATGCGAAATATTATGAGAGCGGCATCGACAGCATTTTTGACTTTGCCTTTGCGGATAAGGATGGTATCATCTCCAAGGTGCTAAACGGTTCCTCGGCAGCTAAATACGGCGCGGCAGTCGGTTCCCTGGATGATATGTACGGCACATATAACGCAGAGTATATCGATGCACCTTTTTATACCAATCATGATATGGGAAGAAGCGCCGGATACTATGCCGGGGACAATTCCGCGGCACAGACCAAGATGGCGGGGGCCATGAACCTGTTTATGAGTGGATCGGCCTTCCTGTATTACGGAGAGGAACTGGGCATGAAAGGGTCCGGCAAAGATGAGAACAAGCGCGCGCCCATGTATTGGAGCATGGATGCCTCGGCGGAGGGTATGTGCGATGGGCCGGCGGACATGGAAGATGTGAAAATGAAGTTTGAGAGTCTGGAGGAGCAGGTGAAGGATCCTGACTCGGTCTATCAATATTATAAGAAGGTTATCAAAATTCGTAACCAGAATCCGGAGATTGCCCGCGGCAGGGCGGAATATGTGCTGGTAGGGGATTTTCTGGAAGAAGATACCAAGGAGACTGTCTGCGCGATTAAGAAAATATATGAAGAACAGGAAATATTGGTGATATTTGTGACAGGACCGGATATGGAAGAACTGGATCTGACCGGGATCACACTGAATGGAAAAGTTGTCGGCG
The DNA here is from genome assembly GCA_964445285.1 of uncultured Bacteroides sp. Lineage (GTDB taxonomy): Bacteria > Bacillota > Clostridia > Lachnospirales > Lachnospiraceae > UBA3282. Next base: position 10,096 of record CAYUKT010000063.1, read on the forward strand.
CGGAAACGGAGATTCGGGGCGCGCTTACGACTGGCGGGGAGCCGATAACATTTACGGATGGAACTGCGGTGATGCCGGGATTTTCGGTACTGGTACTGCGGTAAAGTGAGTCTTGAAATTCTAAAAAATTTATTATAAAATTATTAAAGTTACATTCAGCTTTTCAGTTTTTAATATTATAACGAAAGGATAACAGGTAATTGTCATGAAAAACTGTCAGAACAAATGGGTGCGTGCCGCAATTCCGGCATTGCTCCTGCATTTCAGTATTGGTACGGTGTACTGCTGGTCTATTTTCAGTCAGGAGATCGCTGACTACATAGGATTTTCCAAGGCGGCTAC
>CAYUKT010000064.1:0-10347 GCA_964445285.1 uncultured Bacteroides sp.
CGCGCTGTAAGCCAAATAATACAGCAGATAAGGAAGCAATACTTCCCATGCCTTTCGGAAGGAATTCTGGTCTTCTATACCGCTTTTCATATTCTTTGTTTCCATAACACCCTTTCCAATTCCGGCATGTTTCTCCTCAAGTTTATGATCCCGCGATCATCCCTGAAACTAACCGGCCGTATCCTATTCAGCTAACCTGTTGTAAAGCCTTTCCCAGTTCTTCCACGGTTTCCACGATCACATCCGCCCCTGCTTTGGCCAATTCTCCCGGCAAGGCATACCCATAGGCCACCCCCACGGACGCAATCTGATACTCCCTGGCGCCTTCCACATCAAACCGGCGGTCTCCTACCATGACGACCGCATCATGGTACTTCCCATCGCATTTTTCCGCCGCTCGGCTGCCTTCCCTCCTGGATTTCCTGTCCATCATTTCCCGAAACAGCTGCTCCGGCAGAAGGCATCTGAGCGCTTCCTCCACCACTTCTTCTTTCCTCATACGGCTGCCATCCAGCCCGCTGCCCACCACTACATCAAAATAAGCCCGTAAGCCAAAATGCTCCAGGATCCGCTCTACATACACCTCCGGCTTACTGGATGCCACCGCCAGTTTCTTTCCGGAAGCCTTTAAATCCGCCAAAAGATTCTCCACCCCCGGATAGACTTCGTTCTCAAAAATACCCACCGCATTGAAACGTTCCCTGTAATAGCCGATTGCCTGCTTTCCCTGCTGTTCGTCAAATCCATAAAATTCATGGAAACTGTCCAAAAGAGGCGGCCCAATAAACGGCACCAGTTTATCGAGATCCGGCTCCTCAATCCCCATTTTATGCAGGGCATGCTGCACACACCTCGTAATACCAGGTTTCGAATCCGTCAATGTGCCATCTAGATCAAACAAAATATATTCGTACATAATTCACCGCATTTCTGCACTGCTCTCCGCGCCTGCTCTCTACTTTACCTGGCTGTCCCCAAAGATCCGCTGATACCCATATGTCAGATTACCTTTTCTATGAACACATCTCGTGTGACTGCATGCGCTGCACAGATCACAGAAAGCCGCCGTTCTGCTGTCTGTCAGCGTTGTGTAAAAGGCAGCTGTCTTTTTCGGGGTGAGCATATATGCCTGATTATAGGAAATCTCCTCCGGCTCTAATATCCTAAACATCTCTTCCATCTTTCCAAGGGGAATACGGTCTCCCAGAAAATCGAATCCGTTCATCCACGATCCATAATGGTCATAAATGATCTCCGCCGCCTGCTCATAGGCATTTTTTAAAAGTTCCATGGCGATACACTCTATCATATATGCTTCTAAAAGGTGCCCGGCTGTGGTATATTCTTCCTGCACCTCATCCACCCCGGCCCCCAGCGTCACTAAAACCGCCAGCCTGGTCTCCTCCTGCGGGCTTTTAGGCGCAAAGTATACTGCTGCATCTGTCCTCTGATAAAGCTGCTCTGCCAGAGTGCGCAATAAGGCTTCCTCCTGTTCCTGAAAATGATAGTGAGACAGGAACTGATGATATGCATTTTCTGCTATGTAAGGCTCCAGCGTTTTACGCATAAATCCCACCCTTTTAATTGCCCTTCATTATACAGTCTCTTGTGACTGAATACAAGGAAATCTTAAATACCGATAAAAGTTCTACCGTCAGACGTTATTTCCACGCCCACGCCAAGCAGCATCTTAATACCACAAAACCCCATCTGCCTGCAACAGATGAGGTTCTATTTTCCTGTCAAAATCATCAAATATCAACTAAGCTCTAAACAACAGCACCCAAAATACATTACGCTGTCATAAACATCTCATAAGCACTGATGGCCTGCTGCATGCGGAAATTAGTGATATCACTTTCCGTATTGCCGCTTCCCATATTCATTGCTTCCGTCTGGACATCTTCCGCGCCCTGAGTCGTCATTGCTTCCGTCTGAGTCCCATTATCGGCCTTCTCTGCGGCTTGTGCCTGCATCGCTTCTCCATCCTGCATAATCCCGCCAGCTACCGGCTTCATAATTCTGGAGGCACGATATCTGCCGCGCTGCATCTGCATCTGCAGCATCCCCTGGAAATCAAGTGTCTGCCCTTTTTTCAACGGATTCTCATTCTCCGCCTTGGCAAGTCCGCTATAATCAATCTTCTTATCCAGCACATCGTCCGAAATCTTAGACAACTTGTTCATGCTGGCCGGACTGATACTATTTACAGTATACACATATGGTTGAAAGCTAATTGCACCGATTGTCATACTTACCTCCATGTCAGAGCCCCAACCTGTCAATTATCAAAACAGTTTACCACAATGACACCACTCTGAAACATCTTTTCTCGCTTTTTATCATAAAACTTCTTTATCAAATATACAAGACCCAATCAAAAAATTTAACAGGCATTTTATTCCCCTATCTCCCTGGAGTCCACTTCTACCGCCTCCATCTCCTGCTTTAATATCTTCGCATTCTTATATACCCTGGACACAATCCAGATATTGGAGAGGCCGTCATAGATCAGGAAGATACCGATCAGCATCACTACCGTATCGATGGCCGCAAACGGTCTGCAGATCAGCAATATGCCGAATCCTACCGTGAGGATACCTAAAATCAGGGCTATCCACCATTTATCATATTTATCTTTACACAATTCTATTGCCTGTTCCAAATTATGTAAACCATGCAAGGCAATCACAATACCGACAATAATCGGAATGATCGCCAGCACTTTTTCCGGCTTTATCACAATCCAGACACCCACCACCGCAAAGATAATACCGAAGATCAGATTAATCTGGAAATAGATACTGCCGTCCTTCGCGGTAAAATAGCTGACAATCCGCATCGCACCGCTCACAATCAGCACTGCCCCCACAGCCGTACAGACAATCTGTATGGATAACCCCGGCCAGAGCATCAGCACCAATCCCAGCACCACACATAAAAGTGAGGAGATCACCACATTGGTCTTAAACTTCTTAAGTATTTTTTCCATCAGCAACACCCCTTTCCCTTTTTCAGCCAGACCATAAACAACCTGAAAACGCCATAACCAAGCACCGCACCCAGGCAATTCAAAAGGATATCATCCACGTCAAAAGCGCCAAATGCGCTGAAAAGCTGAAACACCTCGATTCCCAGGACAAACATGAAGACATTGAGAAACATCACGTGGAATTTCTCTCCCTCCCTGGCAACGAACGGAAAGAGAAATCCAAAAGGGACAAACACTAAAATATTTCCCGCCAGATTCTCCACACTGTTGAGTTTATAGGCATAGTCTATATACATTTTAATTGTCCTAAACGGCATGAAATTCGCCGTTCCAAGGCCTTCCAGAATCACATCTTTACGCCAGGTAGCCGCGATCGCACGCAATTCTTCATAAGGATATTTCAATATAATAACCTTTATGACCAATAAAATATAGGCAATAAAAAAGAGTTTCAGCCCGCTTCTTTCCTGCACGCAAACTTTCTCTTTTATTTCATTATCCTTCAAATCCTTCACCAAAACCAGCCCTCACAGATGCTGTCTAAGGCTCTCCCCGCTGCTGACCATTTCTCAGGCGCGGGTTACTTCCCAGGGATTTTCTTTCCCTTCCATAAAGCATTTACAGCTCATGAGAGAGTCTTTGACCACCGTCTCCACATAATTTCTGGTATAGAACGCCATATGATGCGACACTGTCACATTGGGAAAGCTCCGCAGCATGGCAAGTTCCCTATTCTTTAATATATCCGATTTGTGGTCATAATAGTATAGTCCAAACTCATTTTCCACCACATCCAGTCCTGCCGCACCGATTTTGCCATCCTCAATGGCCTCAATCAAGGCATCCGAATCAATCAGGGCGCCTCTTGCCGTATTGACGATCACCACGCCATCCTTCATCTGTGCGATAGACTCCTTGTCTATCAGATGGAAATTGTCCTGGGTGAGCGGTGTGTGCAGCGTGACCACATCCGCCTCTTTCCAGATCTGTGAAAGCGGCACATATTCGGCATATTGCTTGACTTCCTCTTTTTCATAAGGGTCATGGGCCAGAATCCGGCAGCCAAAACCAGAAAGATCCTTGATTACCGTGGCGCCTATTCTTCCCGTCCCAATGACTCCTACGGTCAAATCCTTGAGTTCCCTGCCATTTAATCCTGCCAGGGTATAATCCTGCAAGCCGGTCCGTCCCAGGATCGCACCCATCTTGCGGATGGACATGAGAATCAACATTACCGTATAATCCGCCACACCGGACGGTCCATAAGGCGCATTGCCCACTTTGATGCCACAGGCTTTGGCTGCTTCGATATCAATATGATCGTACCCTATCGTCCTGGTGCTGATATACTCTATGCCGTTTTCCCAAAAAGCCTTGATCAGCTGCGCATCAATCTTGGATGTGATAACATCAACACAGCGGCTGCCTTTACACAGCGACACATTTTCAAGATCAGGCGCATCACCGCACAGCACCAGTTCAATCCCTATTTCCTTCGCATACTCGATAAACAATTCCTTTTCATCAAAAGGTCTGCAGTTATATACAGTGACTTGCATGGTCAATCTTCCTTCTTTCTTTATCTCATCATTCCTTATAAATCATTTTATCACCCTGCTGCCTATCAGACTATTTCTTTAACCGCTTGTCATTCCCTTGGCTTTTCGCCTTTCCCTTTATCCTGTTCTGCTTTTCTGGCGATAATCTTCTTTAAGATCGCCGGTTCCTCAATCTTTAGCTGGGAAGCCTCCTGCCATTCTTCTTCCATCTCTTTTTCATGCTGTAATTCCATCTGATAGGTGTTCCTGGCCTCTCTCTCATAGTCCGCCACAATGGCCATATCATTGGCCCGTATCTTGCGGAACCTGTTAAACCCTGCCACCAGAATCTGCAGACTCTGTCTGGTAGTATCAAAAACCCCCTCCTCATAAAGATTGACCAGAATGATCCCAATCGGCACAGCCAAAATCATACCGATCATCCCCGCCATCCTGTATCCGATATACAACAAAAACAATGTGGGAATGGCATCCACCCCAATGGAATCCCCCACAATCTTGGGCTGGATCACCTGGCGCACCAGCTGTCCGACCAGCCAGATTACCAGCAGGCCAAACATCATCTTATAATCTTTGCTCAAAAACTCTATCACTGCCCAGGGCAGCATCACTGTTCCTGTACCAAACACCGGTAAAAAATCCAAAAAAGCAATACCCAGGGCCACCAGGAACGCATAATTAACATCCAGGATCATCAAGCCGATCACCAGCAGGATATAGACCCAGCACTCTATTTTAAACTGCGCTTTAAAATATCCTCCGATCGCCTTGCTGAAACTCCGGTGGATCAGATCGATCCGGTACCTGATAGATTTCGGTACATATTTTTCCACCACATCGGCCATATAGCTTTTATCCGCCACAAAGAAATAGGCTGACAGCAGGCAGATTACGATATTTAAAAAGATATCCGGTATCTGCTTCGCCACATTCCCCACAGCTTCAAAAGAGGGCAGCTCGATATTGGACATGATATTACCAAAATAATCTCCCATTTCCTGGCCGATATTGTCCAGTGTTCTCTGCATATCTGCCGGCATCCTGTCATAAAGTCCCTGCAGATTATCCCCCACTTCGTTAAATTCTGCCAGAATACTGTTCCAGATAGCAGGCAGTTCATTGATAAAACTGTTTCCCTCTTTCACTAATTTGGCAATCAGCAGATACACCAATAAGACCACCACTGCCAGAACAGCCACAATCACTACCGCTGATACAGCCTTGCGCCTGACTTTTAATTTCTCTTCAAAAAACCGCACCACCGGGGATGCGATCAGGGATATGATCCAACCCACGATAAACGGCATAAAGAACCAGATACATTTAGGCAGCAGAAAGATACAAAATAATAAAACAACCAGAGCTGTCGCCAGATTCAATAATACTTTGAGGTACGTTCTAATAGACTGTCTCATTTTGTATCCTCCCCTAAAATGGCATCCAGCAGATCGTAAATCTCTTCTCTCCCCTGTTTAGATAGGGCAGAATATGGTATGACAGTTGTGTCATCTACTACATCAAGTGTGTCACAAATAAGTTTTGTCTGCTTTGCGACCTGGCTTTTCTTGATCTTATCCAGTTTGGTGGCAACGATGATCGGCTTATAGCCCCTGTCCAAAATCCAGTCGTACATAATCCTGTCATTCTCGGAAGGCGCATGCCGGATATCCACCAGCAGAAATATCGCCCTGATCTTCTTTGACTGATGGAGATAATCCTCGATCATCTTGCCCCACTGTGCCTTCACTTTCTCATTGGCGGTAGCATAACCATAGCCCGGCAGATCCACAAAATACATTTCATCATTGATATTATAATAATTGATGGTCTGCGTCTTGCCCGGTGAAGAGCTGGTGCGCGCCAGTGACTTACGGTTCATCAGACCGTTGATCAGGGAAGACTTCCCCACATTGCTCTTCCCTGCAAAAGCAATCTCTGGCAGTTTATTCTCCGGCAGTTTGCTGGTGATGCCGCATACCGTTTCTAAATTTACATTCTTAATAACCATAAACATCCACCATTCTCTTTGAACCATACCTGCCATAATACGTTCTCGGCAGTTGCTATACAAAGGCGTAACCCGCTACATCCTCCATCGACTCCACCAGGATAATCTCAAGTCCTTCCCTGATCTCTACATCAATCTCCGCCACATCCTTTTCATTTTCCTTCGGCACAAGGACTGTCTTTACCTGGGCCATTTTGGCCGCCAGAATCTTCTCCTTAAGACCGCCGATGGGAAGTACACGGCCCCGCAGGGTAATCTCACCAGTCATAGCCAGATCAGCCCGCACAGGTTTCTTGGTCACTGCCGACAAAAGTGCTGTCGCCATGGTGATGCCTGCCGAGGGACCGTCCTTCGGCACCGCCCCTTCCGGAATATGAATATGAAAATCTGTCTCTTTATAAAATTGGGCGGATATATGATATCTGTCACTGACAGACCGCACGTAACTGAGGGCTGTCCGCGCCGACTCCTTCATCACATCGCCCATTTGACCTGTTAAGTCAATCTTTCCTTCGCCCGGCATAATATTGACTTCAATCTGTAATGTATCCCCGCCCACGCTGGTCCAGGCCAGGCCTCTGACAATACCAACCTCCGGTTTCTCATTGATTGTATCCTGTCTGTACTTGGGCTTGCCAAGATAGCGCTCCAAATTTTCAGGGGTTATATTGACTTTTTCAGTCACCTTATGCAGCCTGCGGTCCAGAATCTCCCGCGCTTCCTTACGGCAGACCGCCCCAATCTGACGTTCCAGTCCACGGACACCTGCTTCCCTGGTATAGAACCGCACAATATCCAAAAGCGCTTCATCACTGAATGACAATTCTTCCTCTGTAATGCCGTTCTTCACCAACTCTTTCGCCACCAGATGTTCCCTGGCGATATGGAACTTTTCGTTAGCCGTATAACTGTTGATTTCAATAATCTCCATCCGGTCTAAAAGCGGCCTGGGAATCCCCTCCCTGCTGTTGGCTGTAGCGATAAAGAGTACTTCCGACAGATCCAGGGGAATCTCTACATAATGATCCCGGAAAGCATGGTTCTGCTCCCCGTCCAACACCTCCAGCAGTGCCGAAGAGGGATCTCCCTTGTAATCATTGCCCAGTTTATCCACCTCATCCAGCAGAATCAAAGGATTCTTGACCCCCGCCTGCTTCAGTGCATTGGCGATCCGCCCCGGCATTGCTCCCACATAGGTCTTGCGGTGTCCACGGATTTCCGCTTCATCCCGCACGCCGCCCAGACAGATGCGCACATACTTCTTGTGAAGCGCCTCCGCCACGCTCTTTGCAATGGAAGTCTTGCCGGTGCCCGGCGGTCCCAACAGACAGATGATCTGACTTTGTATCTTATCTTTCGACATACTCGCCAGTGCCCGCACCGCCAAAAACTCCAGCATACGCTCCTTCACCTTATCCAGACCATAGTGCTGTTCATTCAAAATCTTCTCCGCCAGCGCCATGTCATTGCTGTCTTTAGACGTCTTATCCCAGGGCAGTTCCAGCATCGTCTCGATATAAGCCCGCTCTACAGCACTCTCGGAACTGCTGCCAGATACATTCTTATACCTCGCGATCTCTTTGCGTATCTTTTCTTTGACTTCTTTGCCTGCTTTTAGCTTCTCCACGGCTTTACGGAACTGCTCCACATCAGAATCCGTATTGTTCTCGCCCAGTTCTTCCCTGATATACTGCATCTGTTCCCGCAGGATATAATCCCTCTGATTCTTATCAATGCGCTGCCTGATATCTTTGGCCAATTCATTCTTGATCCGGATCACTTCTACTTCCTGCATCATCATGCCCATCAGCGCCTCGTACCGTTCCCGCACCGATATGGCGCTCAAAACCGTCTGTTTGTTCGCCGCCGAAAGGGGCAGATTGATAGTGATGACATCTAACAGTCTTCCCAGGCTCATGGAATCTTCAATCTGATCCTCCACGGCCTTCCCAACCTTGGGGAAACATGCCCCATAGGCAGCCAGAACTTCCTTGACTGTTCTGGTCATCGCTTCATTGGAAACCTCATCTATATCTGACACTTCATCCTTTTCGCATGACAGCTGTGCCACATGATAGCCCTCTATCTCAATAAAGCTGTAAATCCTGGCTCTGGAGACACCTTCCACCAACACCCGCAGGACATGGCCCGGCAACTTACTGACTTGTTTGATCAATGTAACCGTTCCCACATCAAAGATATCCTCAAACCCGGGATTTTCCTGCACCGCATCCTTCTGCGTCACCACCAGCAGCCTCTGATCGCCAATCATGGCCCGTTCCACAGACTCTATGGAATGATCCCTGCTCAAATCAAAATGAATCACCATCCCCGGCAGAATCGTAAGCCCCCGCAGTGCCACAGCCGGAAGACTGAAATCCCCGGGAATCTGCAGTGCCTCATTATATATTTCCCTGTTTTCTGTCTGATTCAAGTTATTCATAATCATTCCTTCATATGTTCACAGTTTCACCTATTACAAACGCCGCCCAAGTTCCGGCGACGTTTTAACATAAAGATATCTCGCAAAGTTAATTCCGAAGGAATTTACTTTTTTTATTCTGCCTTCAGCAGTCTATCCCGATAAGTTACGCGGGGCTTCTGTGTCCCGTCCACCGATTCTTTCGTCAGGATACACTCCGCTATATTATCGTTAGATGGAATCTCATACATCACATCCATCATGACCTTTTCCATAATGGAACGAAGTCCTCTGGCCCCAGTCTTCCTCTCGTAAGCCAGACGGGCGATCTCTTCCACCGCATCCTCCTCCACGCTCAGCCTCACCTCATCGAACTCAAACAATTTTTCATACTGTTTGATCAATGCGTTTTTGGGCTCCTTCAAAATCCGGATCAAAGCCGCCTGATCCAAGCCTTCCAGCGCCACCGTCACCGGCACACGGCCGATGAACTCCGGAATCAGGCCAAACTTCATCAGATCCTGAGGTACCACTTCCTTCAGGATGGCCCCAATCTCCTTACTGCTCTTTTCCGTAATCTGAGCATTGAAACCGATGGAATGTCTGTCAAGACGCTCCTCCACGATCTTTTCCAGACCGTCAAAAGCGCCGCCGCAGATAAAGAGAATATTGGATGTGTCAATCTGCAGCATCTCCTGATGAGGATGCTTCCTGCCTCCCTGGGGCGGCACATTAGCCGTGGTTCCCTCAATGATTTTTAAAAGCGCCTGTTGTACGCCCTCACCGGATACATCCCTGGTGATGGACACATTCTCGCTCTTCTTGGTAATCTTATCAATCTCATCAATGTAGATAATCCCATACTGTGCCCGGTCGATATCATAATCCGCCGCCTGGATCAGCTTTAACAGGATATTCTCCACGTCCTCGCCCACATACCCGGCTTCTGTCAGGGTAGTGGCATCCGCGATCGCAAAAGGTACATTGATGATCTTCGCCAGTGTCTGCGCCAGATAGGTCTTACCGGAACCGGTGGGGCCTACCATGATGATATTGCTCTTCTGCAATTCTACCTCATCATCGTCTTTGGGCGCCATGACTCTTTTATAATGATTATAGACGGACACGGCCATCACTTTTTTGGCCTCCTCCTGTCCGATCACATAATCATCGAGGAATTTCTTGATCTGCGCCGGCTTCAAGAGTTTGATCTCCAGCTCTTCCACTTCCGGTTCTTCCTCATATTCCTCCTCAATGATGTCAGCGCAGATGTCCACGCACTCGTCACAGATATATACTCCTGCAGGACCGGCAATCATCTTCCTGACCTGGTCCTGCGTTTTATTGCAAAAAGAACATCTCACTC
>CAYUKT010000065.1:0-10187 GCA_964445285.1 uncultured Bacteroides sp.
GTTTGCTTCGCAAATAACTTTGCGAGATCCGCTTCGCGGACTCGGCTGAAAGGAGCACCACATGACCTCTTTGACCGTCCATCACATCGGCTATCTTGTAAAAAAAATAGAAAAAGCCAAAGACGCTTTCCTGTCCCTCGGCTATCAGATCGAACAGGATACCCTGCAGGATGAAATCCGCAAGGTAGATATCTGTTTCCTCATCAAAGACGGCTATCGGGTAGAACTGGTCTCCCCTTATGCGGAAGATTCTGTGGTGTCCGGGCTGATGAAACGGTATAAAAACAGCCCCTATCATATCTGTTATGAGACCACGGACTTCGATTCTGCACTCACAGACCTCACTGCCAATGGCTTTATCGCCATCGACACACCCACACCCGCCCCTGCTTTAGGCGGCCGGGACGTAGTATTCTTAAACAGCGCCGTCCTTGGCATGATAGAACTGATAAGGCCTTGAGATATACCGTCACAGCTCCGGTTTCACGACTCCTGCCTAACCGATCTTACTGATGATGATGTCCGCCATCTCACCCACGTTCTTCATGGACACAACCTGTCCCATATTAAATTTCATGCCAAACTCCTGCTCCACAGCCGCCAACAGATTGATATGCTCCAAGGAGTCCCACTCCTCGATATCATCCGCCGTGGTAGCATCTGTCACCGTGATCTCCTCATCGTCAAACACATCCCGAAACACTTCGTTGAGTCTTGCAAATACTTCTTCTCTGCCCATAACATCCTCCATCGTTCCACTGTCCGGTCTTTCCCGGCAAATCATTTCTACTATATCCTTTTTTGCACTACTTGGCAACCTCAATCACCGTATTCTTTGGCTGATACACATCGGGGATCTTATACTGCCATGTGCTGACACCCGTGTCATCTTCCGCTATTTTCTCAAATCCCATCTGTCCGTAAAACTCTCTCACCATACCGTTCTTCGCCGTTTTATAGTAGTAGCCGATGATGGTATGGATCCCTCTGTCCTTACATGCCGCCACCACACTGTCCATCATGGCGTATTCCATGTCCCGTTTGAGTACCCGGCAGCTCATCAGCCACAGTTCCAGATGCAGCACATCTCCCCGCTCCCCGGAAACCGTCTCTCCCTTCTGATAGGCAGGAATATCCTCCATGGTTCCCTGCCTGCCGATCACCACGCTCACTACTCCATTGTCGCCAAACTTGTCCTCCAGCTTCCCGTATCTGGTGATGTAAGCGGCATCCGCTGCAAAAGCCTCAATATCGGCCTGGGTGTATCTTCTGGTGGTCAGGTTGAACTGGTTGCTCTTATTGGAAAGCTGGGCGATACGCGCCATATACAAAGGTTCAAATGCCCGGATGGTGCCCTGCATCTGTAAGGACAGCAGATACTCCCTGTAATCCCCAAAATCCTGGGCCTGCCGCTGTCTCTGGATATTGGCCTTATACATCTCATTGCGCTTCCGGTCATCTTCTGACAGTTGTGTCACTTCAAAGAACCCGGAACGATCCAGCACCCGGATATACTGCTCTGGCGAACCGATCTGCGGCGCCGCTGTCCCCGGCACCTGGCTTTCCACGATCTCCCGCTCCGCCGGATTATCATCCACAAATACCAGACTGTCCGGCAAAATATTCAAATCCTTGGCAATCTGCACAATATTCTTGCTCTTGGGTTCCCAGTTGGCCTCGATCACGATGAAATCATCGGGCCGAAGCGTGCCGTCCGGATGATTCAGACCCGCAATGGCGTTTTCCTCCTCATTCTTGGAATCCACGCATAAGAGTACGCCAATCTCTTTCTGGGCCTTCACATATCCCTGAAACTCCGCATAGACCTGTCCCATGGGCGTCTCCTGCCCGATTTCCAGCCCTTCCACGCCGTCATCCCCCACGATGCCGCCCCAGAGTGTGTTATCAAGATCCAGCACCAGTGCTTTCTTATTCTTGCCAAAGACCGCCTTGATAATATGCGACACATTATAGGCAAACTCCGGGATCGCCTGCAGGCACATGGCATATTTATACATATGCCAGTACAGCGGGTCGGCCCATCTGTCCAGCCCGTATGCCGCCGCCATATAATTGATATCGTTAATATAAAAATTTGCATGCGCCCTGGCATACTCATAAAATTTTTCATTCAGGCGATTGATAAAAGATATCCTGCCGTGTATATCTGTTGCTTCCCGATTGCCTAAAAGCCGGTAAAAAGGGTATTCGAAATTATTCTGGATTACGGGACAATGGTACTTCTGCGCAATCTTGTCCCACATCACCCGAAAATGTTCATACTGCTCCGTAAGCAGATCTTCCACCTGCCCCTCGCTGTCCCCTATCGCCGGAAAATGGCTGATGTTGCGGTTGGAGGTATGGATAAAGATCAGATCCGGTGCAAAATTCTCCAATGCCGGATTATCAAACATCGCGTCCTGCCAGTACTGCGCATACTCCGACTCATAAAATGCAGGCCGGATCCCCTGATCAAGGAGGAATACCTCCAGTACCCTAATGATGTCATGGGTGGTGCTGCCCCCCAGGACGGCAATCTTTTTATCCAGAAAATCTGACCGCTCCTCCAGGAGTTTTCTCTTTATTTTCTTAGACCTCTTTAATATTTCTTCACTGTCAAAAGGATATTCCAGTTCCCGCATCATACTTTCTCCCTGTAATCCTGTCAAAAAAGACAGGCGCTTTTTACACCTGTCTTTTATCATACCATAATCTGTTTGTTCTATGCAATCATTCCTCCGGATAGAAATCCTTAGTGATGACCCTGGCAATGGCCTCCGCATACACACGGCTCCCCAGCGGCGTCATATGCACGCCGTCCTCCAGATAATCATCTGCCGTCTCCGCATTGATACCGCTCAGCTCAAAAGCATTGTAGAAGAGCACATTTTCATCCTTATGCTGCTCATAAACATAACCGGCGCCCCTGGCAAAACTGATCAGCGGTCCATAGCCATAATCCACGGAATAGGCATCCCCCATAAAGGTCTTGCCGCTAAAGATCTGACAGTAATGCGGCGCCACGATCAGTATCTTGGCATCGGGGAAGGAAGCCTGCAGACTGGTGACAGCGTCTTCCAGTGCACCCGTATATGTGTAACTTAATCCAACATTTAATGTACCGCCATCCTCCAAATATTTGCTCTGCGGGATCTGTCTGCTCAGAAAATCATTCACGCCGTACTCCAGAATGAAATAGTCCGTCTTATCAAAGTCGCAGTTTTCCAGCACATCCTTGGCCGGAAAGCCATCAAAAATATCGTAACTGATATTTCCCTGGATCGCCTGTACTACCCCCAGCAGACATCTGGATTCCCATTTTTCGCGCTCGGCCGATTCCCCGGGAAGAAGCGCCGCCGTGGTGCCGCCCATGGACATGTTATAGACCTTGGCGCCGCAGGCCTGGGCTATGATAGCCGCTGGCCCGCTCTCTGTCCTGTCGTGATCCATGATGCTGTCACCCAGAATAACGATCTGCATATTATAATCGCCGTCATCGCCGTCATCCTCGTCTTCCTCTTCCTGATCGTCCTCTTTCTTCGCCTGATCGTCTGTATCCGCCGGTTTGCCAGACTGTTCCACCACCTTGGTCTGTTCTTCGCTTTCTTCCTTGCCTCCCACAGACTGTTCCGGCTCACCCTCCTGCGTCACCACACTGGTGCCTTCCTTAATCTGATTCCACTCATTCTTAAGTTCCTGTACCGTCTGGTTATTTTCCTCCGCCAAGGCAAGGCGCTCTTTCTCCACCTTCATCTGCGCCTGTCCATACAAGATCTCTATGAGTGCCAGAATACAAAATCCTATCAGGATCACAAGAAGCAGATTATTGTTGTTATGTCTTCTCCTGCCTGCACTTTTTCTACTCTCCATCTATTATCACAACCTTTCCGGATAAGTTATCTATCCTGCATCTATATCGACTTTATCACATTTTTCCAATTTTGAACATGCCCGCACCCATTTATTAAAGAAAACTTCCCTAAATCTTAAGAATTAAATATACCTGAGATTTACTTTTTAATTTGTCACTGACCTGTAATATAGTATATAATGAAACAATAGAAATATACCATGTTACTGTCAAACAACTCTTACGAAAGGGATATTCCGATGTCACTGGTCAATCAGGGCGCACAGCCTGCATCGGCACCGCTCCAGCTCGAGCGTCAAAAATACAAAAGATCCCCCAAGGAACCTCGCACCGCCTCCCCCTGGATGTGGCGGCTTCTTTTTCTTGTACTCCTCATCCTGTTCTACTGCCTGGAACTTTTCTGGATCCGGCCGGTAGATGGTATCAACGATGACTGGGGCATGTACAGTATGCTCTCCGGTGCCTACCTGGGATATCCTGACGCGCATGTCATGTTTTTTCTCTATCCTCTGTCCTGGCTTTTGAGCAAACTTTATGAGCTGTGCAGTTTCGTTCCCTGGTACGGACTTTTCCAACACAGTGTGCAGATCGCCTGCCTCTTCGTTATCTACCACCGGATCATGCGGATCTGGCACAGATATCAATCCCAGGATGCATATTGGAAACCGGCGCTGACCACTTTCCTGATCCTCTTTTTCATCGTGGACCTCAACGTCCTCTCAGAGGCGCAGTATACCACCACGGCGGGGCTCGCCGCGGCTTCGGCGCTCTTTTGCTTCATCACCACGAAGATCAACAGCACCCCTGTCTCTTTCTTCGTGGATAATATACCGACCCTTCTCTTCGCCTGGATCTCTTTCTCCATGCGGCAGAATATCCTGTATCTGATGCTGCCCATGGCGGGCATGCTCTGGCTCGCCAAATGGATCATCGCCCGCCATGGCGGCACGGAAAAGATTGCCTTGAAACTGCTGGGATTTGTCCTGCTCTTAGGTCTGGGCATGGGCATCCTGTGGGGCATCAACATGGCCGCTTACTCGGCTCCCCAATGGTCTGACTTTCGCAAGATCAACCACTACAGGGAGCGGGTGGGAGACTTTTATCAATGGCCTGAATACGAAGAGTGTGCAGACGATCTCTCTGCACTGGGCATCACGGAAGAAGCCTATATGTACCGCAGAAGCGGCGCGCCCTATATCGGCCATGACATGTCTGTGGACGACTGGAAAAAGATGCATGACATCGCCCGCAAA
Organism: uncultured Bacteroides sp.; assembly: GCA_964445285.1. Taxonomy (GTDB): domain Bacteria; phylum Bacillota; class Clostridia; order Lachnospirales; family Lachnospiraceae; genus UBA3282. Next base: position 5,125 of record CAYUKT010000065.1, read on the forward strand.
TGCTATCTGGCCCGCACAAGTATGCGGGACCGCCTGAAAAACATTGCTGTCGGCAGTTTCAATGTCTTTTTCTTTGAGGACGGTATGCAGCCGGCAAACCTGTTGGCCGGGATACTCCTTCTCTTTACGCTTGTCCTGATACTGGTAAGGCGCAGTTCCCAGGCACTGCTTGTCTATCTGTTCTACCTGTTCGGCCGCAGTGTGAGCTGGATCTATGTCCTCTATGAAGGGCGCTTTCCCAAGCGCATCATCCAGCCCCTGATCACCGCAGATTATCTGATCCTGTTCGGCATCCTGATCGGCTTCAATCTTCTGCGGCTGGAAACGAAAAAGCGCTACATACTCATCCTACCCCTGACGTTTACGTTGAGCGTCCTGTCCCTCCACATCACCAGAGTCAATGTGGAAGAAGATTACCGTGTCCATCAAAAGACCTGGGAGGAACTGAAAGCATACTGTCATGCCCACCCGGACAATTTCTACATATGGACCTATGATTCGGGAACCCTGGAAAATTACTGTGAATCGCCTTTTGATATGACACTTGATACCTACAACAACTTTTTCTATACCAACTGGGGTGTGGTGTGCAACCCCAACAGCCGGATTAAGCTGGCCGCCCACGGCATAGGACATTTTGGACGGGATGTGGTTGAAAACGACCATGTATACTTCATCCTGCGGGAGGCTCCCTTCAACAGGGAACATCCCGTGATCATGTATTTCCGGCATACCTATAACGTGGAATCCGAAATAGCGGACATCTTCACCGCCGGGGATACCGTATATCATGTATATCAGCTGAAATGACGCTGCCTGTATCGTCAGGGAAAGGAGGCACCTATGCTTGTCCCATGGAAAGAACATTTGACCGGATACCTTTCGCTGCTGCTTCTGCCCGCAGCGCTGTTTCTCACCGGCTTCGGCTACGCAGGACCAAATGTCTCCCCGAAAGCGGACAGTTCTTATGAAAAGCGGATTTATGAGCGTTTTTTGAATAATGAGATCGCCGTCATGCGTCAGGTACAGCCGCTCTGTGATCCCGATGATGTGCAGCCTTATTATATCCGCGAACTGTTCTGGGATAATGATATTGAATACTGCTATTTCGACATAGACGGCGATGGCCGCGAGGAATTGCACATCCGGGACAGCGGCGCTTATTATGCCATCAAAGTACGGGATCAGACACTGCAGATCCTCCATGAGGGCTGGTGGATTTCTGAACCGGTCAGGACGGATAGCCTCTGCGGCGTTTTAATCCATGAGATCAAACAGTATACTGAATTTATTGGGTTTATCACCATAGATGCTGACGGAAACAAAGACAGTACCGGTCTCTATAGCTGGTGTGACGAGAACAGGAACGGCATCATCGATGAGACAGATACCTTTAGCGCCCCCCGCTTTTACGCCCCCGATGGAATCGATAAGGCGGATTATCAGCGCTTTCAGGAAAAATACACCATACCGGAGGAATACCAACTGCCCTGGCAGAGCATGCGGATCAAGAACTTTGCAAGCTGGCAGGATGCCTATGCCGATTTCATCCATACGCTCCATGTCACCGGCTATCTGCCCTATCCGGAAGAGAGCAGATACTCGTTAGTCTATCTGGATGCCGATGCCATTCCTGAACTGTATATCGAGACCGGCGGCGTGACGATCAATGAGATCATCGTTTCCTTTTATAATGGAAAAGTGCAGTCCATCAACCGTTACCGGGCCGGCATGAAATACTTGGAACACCAGGGACTGCTGTACAATGATAATGGCTCCATATCACACGATCACGATGGCGACAGGGGCTTCTATCCCTGTAACGTCTACCGCCTTTCCAAAGGAACTTTTACGGAAATCGGCACGGGATGGTACGCCTATCAGGAAGACGAAGAAGGTAACCTCCTGTCTGAAGAGTACTGTTGGGAAGGCCGCCCTGTGACGAAATCTGTCTATGGGATGCGCCTGCGGGAGCTGATCGACACCAGCCGCTGCGTGGAACCTGCAACACTCTACAAGGAAAAAGAAATCACAAAGATATTGACTCAGGATTCCCGATAATCCCTGTCATCTCCCAAAAAAGCCAGGATTCCCAGCACTGTCACCGACAGCATCACCGGATAGAGATAGCGCGTCAATACACATGGCCCTAACAGCAGCGTGCCCGTCAGGGCAATGGTATACACCGCCGGCACAAGTAACACAGGCCTTTTCAAGCCGATACAGCACAGACAGTAAAAGAGCAGTGCCCAGCAATAGAAGGCCGGCTGCATCACCAGGGCAAACGGCGGAAGATAGCGCCACACCTCGTCACCCGCCGCAAAATACCGGTACACAGACTGCAGGAATTGTAATTTCTGATGCCTCACATAGCCCGGCGCCAGCGCTTCCATATACGCCTGCTGGTCACTGGGATAAGAGAGCTGTAAATATCCTTTGGCGTAAGAATAGACATCATTCAGGTATGTCGTATCCTCCAGATACCACATACCTTTATTTTTGAGCAAAAACGCTTTCCAGTACTCTCCCGGATACCGGCAGCCCAGGGAAACCCATTCCCTGGCAAATGTCTTAAGCACTTCTCTATCTCCCTCAATATCCCTTTTGCTCCGGTCGGCGATGGCTGGCACATACTCCGGCAGTTCTCCCTGATCCCAGATAACGGAAAGGTTCTCCCTATCCTGCACCGTCAGTTCTTCCTCATGAAAGGCCGCCACCCTGGCAATCTGCTGGGCCGGCACACTGAGCATCTCCCTGGCGTAAGTATCGCTGGTGGCCCCGGACGCCTGGATCATCAGGGTATTAAGGAGCATATATGCAAGGAACGCTATTCCGTGGCTGATACACAGATCTCTGTAGAAAAAACAGTTCCCTGCGGAATTCACGCTGCTCCCCCCGCCGCGCTTTGCATCAGACCGGAACAACTTCCCACGAAACATAAACAGTGTCACAATCACATAAAACACCCAAGCATAGATGCTGTTATTGCGAAATAGTAAAAGCAGTACCGTCAGCACGGTATACGCCGCCAGCCAGCCCTTCCCGGGACTTACCTCCCCCCGCCAGGTCACAATCTCCCAGACAAACACCGCAAAGACCATCACAAGAACCGCGTAGATCGTATCCTTGGTGATGGATACTGCCAGCAGTCCATGGGTGGGATAAAATGCTGCACACAACACGAAGAGATAACACAAATACCGGTTCACTCCCTTCCTGCGCAAGAAAGTATATACATAAGAAAAGCAACATGACACTACTGTCATTTGCAGCAAGGAATACACAGCTAACCCCGCCCTGTCCGCATTGGAGGTGAAAGGCTGTATCTCACCGATCTTCAGGCTCATGGTTAACATCAGCGTGTGGATCAGGGGGTGATGGGTGGTATAGCCGCTGCTCCGGATCTGATCTAACTGCGGAATCACATCATAGGCCATGATCGCCGGATAATAGGCTGCAAAGGGGATCAAAAATCCCAGCATGATAACAAGAAAAGCATACAGGAATCCCCTTTTCGGTGAAAACTCTTTCTGCGCCCAGACAAACCTGCCCATAAACCAGGCGTCCAGCTTCCCCAGGACTTTTCCGCCGGCCGCCTTCTTATGCCCGCCTCTGTCCGCACAGTGTACCGCCAGACTAAAGAGCATGTTCTGCCCCGCGAAGCTAAGCGGCGTCAGGCACAATATCCAGACCAGAATCTCCAATCCGCTCACACCCGCCTCGAGTCCCGGATGACTCCACCTAAGTCCCGTCACTTGAAAAGCCGTAAAGACCGCGGCCAACGCCGCCCGCACCCAGACAGCAAAAAAGACTTCTCTCATAAACAAAGCCTTTTTCCACAGACAATATATACCAAAAAGAAGCGCCAGCGGGAAAAGTCCCATGGTATACAGGCTGCCCTCCCTGTGCAGCAGAAGGAAAATCCTTCCTGATACCACAAGGGCTGCCACAACTGCCAATCCTGTGACAACCGCCTCCCGCGCAGTAAAACCGCTCTTTATTTTCTCCATAACACCACCCATTACTTATCTATGCCCCGCACTCTTCTCGTCACAAGTGTCAGACGATATTCAAAATCCCTGCGATTTTTAAGCGCCATATTGGACAGCATCAGCCCGGCAAACAGCGACTGCAGCGCCGCCAGCCCGATAAAGCCGCACACAAACAAGGTGGGGAACCGAAGCACCAGCCCTGTCTCCAGATAGGCAATCGCAATCGGAATAAACAGAATCACTGCAATGGCAGCCAAGACTGCCGAACACATCCCAAAAAATCCCATGGGTTTATAGTCCCGATATAATTTTAAGATCGTGCGCAGCACCCGTAATCCATCGGAAAACGTATTTAACTTGGACTCACTGCCCTCCGGCCTGTCACGGTAATCCACGATCACATTCTCAATCTGCAGATTGTTGTAGACCGCATGGATGGTCATTTCCGTCTCAATCTCAAACCCGGTGGACAATACCGGAAAAGTCTTCACAAAACCATAGCTGAACGCGCGGTACCCTGTCATGATATCCTTGATCTCACAATTGAACAGCCTGTTGATGCTGCTGCGCACCAGGGAGTTGCCAAAATTGTGGAACGGTCTTTTATTTTCCGTAAAATAGGTGGAAGAAAGCCTGTCCCCGACCACCATGTCCGCATTGTTTAACAGGACCTTGTCCGCCATCTCACGGGCGTACTCCATAGGATAGGTGTCATCCCCGTCCACCATGATGTAACACTCCGCCTCCACTTCTCGGAACATCCTGCGGATCACATTCCCTTTTCCCTGCATATTCTCATACCGGATCACCGCCCCGGCTTCCTTGGCCAGTTCCACGGTGCGGTCTTTGGAATTGTTGTCATAGACATAGACCACTGCCTCCGGCAGCGCCTCCCTTGCATCTTTTACCACCTTGGCAATTGTTTTTTCCTCGTTATAACAAGGAATTAATACGGCTATCTTATCCATTGTCTTTCTCCTAAATCAATCTTTTATTACAAGAGACAGATACGCTTCCCAACTGCCTCATATATCTGTATGATACTCAATTTTTATCTTAACATAAAATACC